>JAGQRJ010000585.1 GCA_020425635.1 Planctomycetota bacterium
GAGTCTTCGACACCCTGACTGGCCAGCTCGCGCCGATCACCACGGGGGTTGTCGGCGAATGAAAGTGTCACCCATGTATCCGGCATAAAACGTCACCCATGTTTCGGTTTGCACAGACCGAGACCGAGACCGACCGAGGCCGACCGAGGCCGACGCGGACTCCGACGCCGAGACCGACGCCGACCCTGAAAACCTCACGGCCACCAAGCCGTAGGGGGGGAGCTTGCCTCCGCCCGCGGTCGCGCTCCCCCGCGTCGCTCTCTTTCCGAGACCCAGACCGACTCCGACACCGACACCGCTCGGAACGCCCCTGCCAGGTCAAGCGCGGCGCGTTCGCTGGCGGGGAAACACGCCGAGACGCGTTACCCTGGGCGCCGCAGGAAGAGGACGACCATGCCTTACGTCAGCGAGAGCGAGCGCACACGCCTGATCGAGGTGCGTCGGCGGATCCACGCGCACCCCGAGCTTGCCTACGAAGAGCAAGCCACCGCGCGCCTGGTGAGCGAGCGGCTGCGGGAGCTCGGGCTCTCGCCCCAGGGCGGGGTGGCCGAGACCGGGGTCGTGGCGGAGCTGAAGGGCCAGGGCGGGGCGGGGCCCACGATCCTGCTGCGGGCCGACCTCGACGCGCTGCCCGTCCACGAGCTGAACGAGGTCCCCTACCGCTCGCAGCGAGCGGGGCTCATGCACGCCTGCGGGCACGACGGGCACGTGTCGGCGCTCCTGGTGGCGGCGGAGCGCCTGGTCGCGCAGCCCAGCTTCGCGGGGACGGTGCGCTTCTGCTTCCAGCCCGCCGAAGAGGGCCGCGGCGGGGCCAAGCGCATGATCGAGGAGGGGGTGCTCGAGGGGGTCGAGCGCGTGTTCGGGCTGCACCTGTGGAACGAGCTGCCGACCGGCTCCGTGGCGTGTACGGCGGGTCCCATGCTGGCGGCGGTCGATCGCTTTCGGATCGTCGTGCTGGGGGAGGGGGGCCACGCGGCCCTGCCGCAGCGGGTTCGCGACCCGATCGTGGCGGCGAGTCAGGTGGTCCAGGCGCTGCAGACCCTGGCCAGCCGCTGGACCGACCCCCTGGACCCGCTGGTCGTGACCGTGGGGCGCTTCGCGGCCGGGACGAACTGGAACGTGGTCCCGCCTCACGCCGAGCTCGAGGGGACCTGCCGCAGCTTCTCTCGAGCGACCTACGAGGCGCTCCCCGCAAAGCTGGAGCAGGTCGCGCGCGACAGCGCGGCGGCGCACGGCTGCGAGGTCGAGGTGCACTACGACCGGACGACCCCGCCCGTGATCAACGACCCGGCGGCGGCGCTGCTGGGCCGGCGGGTGGTCCAGCGGCTGGCCGGCGAGGCCGCGGCGCTCAGCGAAGGGCCGGGGACCCGCGCCATGATCGGGGAGGACTTCGCGGAGTTCCTCGAGCTGCGCCCGGGGGCGTTCTTCCTCGTGGGGTCGCGCAACGAGGCGCGGGGGCTGACCCACCCCCACCACTCCGACCGCTTCGACTTCGACGAAGACGCGCTCCCGCTCGCTGCGCGGCTGCTCGAGGAGCTGGCGCGCGAGGCGTTGACGCCCGTGGGGTGACGGATCCGGCTGGGCGCACTATCCTCGGGTGACGGCGCCACCTGCTCGAGGACCGGCGCCCGCCGGAGGGTTCATGGGCACCACCTACACCGCCGTGGAAGACCGGGTCGCCGACTGGATTCGGGGGCTGCTCCTGCGGGCGCACAAGCTCAACGACGAGAGCGACCCCGACTGGAAGCACGCCTACGGCCTGGCCCAGGGGGTGGGGATCGTGCTCGCGAGCAAGGCCTGGCCGCTCTTCCCGTCGGCCAAGGGCTGCGCGTTTCAGTCCCTGGTCGAGGAGGCTCAGGAGGCCCGCGCCGCCGGGGCGAACCCCGCGCAGTTCCCCGACCCCTTCCTGCCCGGCGCCCTGGGCGTCCCGGCGGACCCCCGAGCCCAGGGCAAGGAGCAGAAGGTCGAGTCGCTGCTCAAGGGGCTCCTGGCCAAGGTCTCCCGCGCCGGCGACCGGAGCGACGCCGCCTGGCGACACGGCTACGGTCTGTGCCAAGGCTTCGGCGCCATGGCGCAGACCCCGCTCTGGCCGCCCTTCCCCGCCCAGGAGGGCGCGCGCTTCCTCGCGCTCTCGGGCCCGGTCGCGACCCCCGCCCGCGGCGCGCCGCAGCCCCCGCAGGCGCCGACCCCGCCGCAGCCCCTCAAGCGCCCGGGGCCCCCGGCGGAGGTCTTCCGCGCGCAGAACACCATGCTCGACGCCGAGCAGGAGGACCCGGAGTCCTTCCGCGCGCAGAACACCATGCTCGACGAGCCCGAGGAGGACCCGGAGTCCTTCCGCGCGCAGAACACCATGCTCGACGCCGAGGAGGACCCGGAGTCCTTCCGCGCTCAAGGCACCCTCCTCGACGCCGGCGGCGACGCCAACGAGACCGTGGCCTCGGAGCACCGCGGCGGACCTCCGCAGGCGCCCCCCTCACGCAAGCGCCGCCCCAGCCAGCGCGTGCCCCTGCGCGAGGCGCTCAAGGGCGACGGCGGCGTCAAGCCGGTGGATCAGGGCGGCGAGATCACCCAGATCGGGCGCTTCCAGGTGCTGAGCAAGCTCGGCAAGGGCGCCATGGGTCAGGTCTACAAGGGCCGCAGCCCGGAGGGTGAGATCGTCGCGATCAAGGTGCTGCACGCGCAGTACGCGCAGAACCAGCGCGTCCGCGCGCGCTTCGTGCGCGAGGCGAAGGCGGTCGAGCGCGTCGACGACCCGGCGGTGGTGCGCTTCTTCGAGAGCGGCGACCAGGAGGGGCTCGGCCAGTTCATCGCCATGGAATACGTCGAGGGCGAGGAGCTGGGCACGATCCTGCGCCGCCGACGCGGGAAGCCGCTCGAGCTGGGCGAGGCGATCAGCTACGCGCTGCAAGCGGTGAAGGGGGTGCGCGCCGCCCACGCCGCGGGGGTGATCCACCGCGACCTCAAGCCCGAGAACATCATGATCACCGCCAAGGGCGGGGTGAAGATCACCGACTTCAGCCTGGCCCGGCGGACCCAGGACTCCATGCTCTTGACCCGCGAAGGTCAAGTCATGGGCACCCCGCACTTCATGGCCCCCGAGCAGGCTCAGGGCAAGCCGGTCGACGCCCGAGCAGACATTTACTCGCTCGGCGCGCTGATCTACGTGCTGACCACGGGCAAATTCCCCTTCCCGCGCGAGAACGTGACCGAGGTGATCCAGGCCCACTGCGAGGAGCCCCGCCCCGACCCGCGCACGACCAACCCCGCGGTGCCCGAGGCGCTGGTCCAGGTCATTCACAAGGCCATGGCGATCGACCGCGGCGACCGCTACCCCTCGGCCGAGGCCATGCTCCACGGCCTGCTCGAGGCCGCTGGCCTGCCCCAGGAGGGCAAGCCGAGCGCCGCGCCCGTCGAGGGCCCCGCCGGGGAAATGCCCGCGGGCACGAAGCTCGGCGACTACACGATCGAGCGTCTGCTGGGCGCGGGCGGCATGGGGCACGTCTACTTCGCCAAGGACTCCGCCAACAACCCGATCGCGCTCAAGGTGCTCCCCCCCCAGCCAGGCCGGGACCCCCAGCAGCGGATCCTCGACACCCGGCGCTTCCTCAACGAGGCCAAGCTCGCCAAGCGCGTGGTTTCTCCCTTCACCTACCGGATCCTCGGCCACGGCCTCGACGACAGCGGGGTGGCCTACATCGCCACCAGCTTCGTCGACGGCATGTCGCTGCAAGCCCTGATCGACCAGCTGGGCATGCTCCCGCCCCAGGTGGTCGAGTCGGTCGCCGTGGGCGTCATGCAGGCCCTGCAAGACGTCGAGGCCGCGGGCCTCGTGCACCGCGACGTGACCCCCGCGAACATCATGATCCAGGGCGACCCGGGGCAGCCCCTCGGGGCCGGGGTCGTGCTGATCGACTTCGGGCTCGCGATCCCACGCGAGGACCCGACCAAGGTCGGCGCGGCGAAGCGCTCCACCAAGTCGACCGCGCTGTTCAAGCACCGCGTGAGCGGCGCCAAGGACGTCGGCAGCCTCGAGGAGAGCGTCCACGAAGACGCGCTCTACCTCGACAAGCTCCCCGGCGGCACGCCGGCCTACATGGCGCCCGAGGTGATCGAGGCCCCGGCCCTGGTGGACATTCGCGCCGACCTCTACTCCCTGGGAGGCACGCTCTACCACGCCGCCACGGGGCACCGGCCCTACTCGGGGGACTCCCTCGAGGCCGTGATGTACCAGCAGCGCAACCAGCCGCCGGTTCCGATCTCGCAGTTCAACGCCGACTTCCCCGAGGAGCTCTCGGACCTGATCCTGCAGCTCCTCGATCCCAACCCCGACCGGCGGCCCAAGTCGCCGCGGCTCTGCCTCAACAAGCTCGAGCGCTTGCGCGACCCGGGCGCCGCGAAGCAGTTCAAGCCGCAGCTACGCCCCGCCGCGGAGCTCCACGACCAGGTCGTCACCGCCCAGCGCGGGGGCGGCGCGCTCAACTACGCGATCGCGTTCCTGGTGGGCCTGATCGTGGGTGGCGGCGCGGTGTTCTTCGCCTACCTCCAGGGCGCGCTGCCGCCCCGCTGAGGACCCGGTGACCTCGCGCCTCCCGCTGCTCGCCCTCGCGTGCTGCTTGCTCGCGCAGCAGGCGGTGGGCGAGGCCCCGCCCGCGCCAGAGCCGCAGCTCTTCGTCAGCGACGCAGAGCTGCCCGCGCTGCGCGCCCGCCTGCGCCGGGCGCCGTTCAAGGCGCGCTGGGAGGCCTACCTCGCCAAGCTGGCTCAGGGGCAGCCCGGGGGGACGGCCAAGCTCGACGACCTGGCCAGCGTGCGCTGGCTCGCCTGGACCGTGATCGACCAGGCCTTCGCCTACCGGGTCACGGGGCGCGCGGAGCACCTCGACGCGGCCTGGGCCGCGCTCGAGCCCGCCCTGGGCTGGGAGCGCTGGCACCGCGACTGGGACTGGAACAAGGGGGCGGAGCTGCCGACCGCGGTGCTCGCCCTCGCGAGCGGTGTGTTCTACGACGCCTGCGGCGCGCGCCTCGACGACGGCCGGCGCGCGCGCTTCCTCGAGCGTGTGGAGCGCCTGGCCCTCCAGCCCTACCTGGCCTCGATCGAGGTGCACAAGGACTGGTGGGTCGCGGACCCGCTCAGCAACTGGACCGGGACGGTCCACGGCCAGTGCGGGGTGCTCGCCCTCGCGCTGCGCGACGCGCTGCCCTCGGCGCGCCGCGCGGCCGAGCACGCGCGGGCGCACCTCGGGCCCTTCCTCGAGACCGCCACCCTCGCCGACGGCGGCGGGCACGAAGGGGTGATGTACTCGCGGGCAGGCCTCGAGCCCGCGTGCGTGTTCCTGCACGCGTGGACGCGAAGCCTGGGCGAGAAGGACGACTGGGCTGGCCTCCCCGGGCTCGCGCGCGAACGCCTGCTCGGCTACTGGGACGTCTACCTCCACGGACCCGACCAGACCTACGCCAACTTCAACGACATGGACGCCAAGACCTTCAGCGGCCTGTTCGGCGACGACCCGCGCCGGCGGACCTTCGGCGGTCCCAACGCCAACCTCTGCGCGCTGTTCGAGGCGTTCTGGCCCGAGGGCGACCCGCTCCTGCTGTGGGCCGCCGACCACGGCGGCGGCGGCGACTTCTCCCGCGGGATCGCCCCCTGGTGGTTCCTCTGGCGGCGCGAGGTCAAGCCGAGCAAGGCGCGCCCCGCGCTCGAACCCGCGGTGGTGTTTCGCGGCGCCGGGCACGCGGTCCTGCGCACCAGCCACGCCTGGCTCGCGCTGCAGGGCGGCTGGATCCCCGACTCGGAGATCCACAAGAACTTCGACCTCGGCAGCTTCGTGCTCGTGGTCGACGGCCAGCGCTTCGTCCACGACCCGGGCTACGGCAAGCGCGAGGCCACGGCGCACTCGGTGCTGACCCTCGAGGGCCCCGACGGGAAGCCGCTGGAGCAGCGCAAGGGGGCCCGCGGGCGCTACTTGGCGCTCTCGAGCTCCCCCGCGCTGCGCTACGCGGCGGTCGACCTCGGGGCCGCCTACGGCCCGCCGCTGAGGCGCTGGGTCCGTCACGTGCTGCTGCTCGAGCGCGGCGCGGCGGTGATCGTCGACGAAGTCGAGCTCGAGCGCGGCGCGCGGGGCCCGGCGCTGAGGCTGCAGGTCCCCTGCGAGCCGACCCTCGCCGGCGAGGGCCGCGCCGGGCTCGAGCTCGAAGGGGGCCAAGGGCGCCTGGGGGGGAGCGTGTTCGGCGGCGCGCTCGAGGTCGCCGCCTCGCACCCCTCCGCCCTCGTGACCCGGCTCGACCCGGCGCGCGAGGAGCACCTGGTGCTCACCGTGCTCGCCCCCGGCCCTGCGCTCGGCGCGGCCGCCTTCGAGCGCGACGGCGACGCCGCGCGCTTGAAGTGCCCGGGCGGGATCCTGCACCTCGCGCGCGACGCAGCGGGCTGGCGGCCGACTCGCCTCGGCAAGACGCCGATCGAGGTCGGCGACCCCGCGGCGCGCAGCCTGAAGCGCGCCACCGGCCGCGCCCGCCGCTGACGGTCCCCCCGGCCCCGGGGACGGTGTTGGTGCTGGGAAGAAGGCGACGCGGGGGAGCGCGACGGCGGGCGGAGGCAAGCTCCGCCCCTACGGCTTGGTGGCCGTGAGGTTTTCAGGATCGGAGTCGGAGTCGGCGTCGGAGTCGGTGTCGGAGTCGGAGTCGGCGTCGGCGTCGGAGTCGGACTTGCCGGCGGCGTCGGACTTGCCGGCGCCCTCGCGCGTACCAAGCCGTAGGGGCGTAGCTTGCCTCCA
>JAGQRJ010000586.1 GCA_020425635.1 Planctomycetota bacterium
CGTCCTGAGACGGCGAGTCCTTTCCAGACCCTTCGCTCACGGGGCAGCCCTCGCGGACGTCCCGAGCGGTCGAGGGGTGCGGGCAGCGGATCGCCAGATGGTCTTCGTCTGGCTGTCCACAGTCACCGCGGGCCCCTTTCTGGTCCTCGTTCGAACTCGCCGACCTCGGTCGGCGCTGGTTAGTGCATCCCCGAGAACGGGTTGCGCTCGGGGGGAAGCTCTTCCAAGGCCTTCTCGTCGGTCTCGGCGATGAACAGGGTCTTGCCTTCGGTCGGGTGGTGCCGCACGAGGTAGACCTGCTTGGTCACGTCCAGGTAGTAGCGGTGCGTGACCCCGTCGGTCGGAGGCTCGCTGAAGGCCTCCTCCATCCAGGCGATCTTCTCGGGCATGCGCAGCTCACTGCGCAGGATCTCGAGCATCTCCGCGTTGGTGTAGCTCTTCTCGCCGACCTCCTTGAAGACCTTGTCGCCCTCGGCGGCCTCGATCAAGTTCTCGCCGTTGCTGCTCGGGTTCGACGGGTCGAAGCAGGCGAAGCCCGCGTCCCCGATGATCCGCTTGGCCTTGGGGATCGTGACCAGTCCGTAGGTCTGGTCGAGGGTCTTCCAGAACTCGTCTTGCTTCTGCAGGTCGACGAGCGGGAGGCCCTCCTCCTTGGGCTTGAACAGCACGTAGGCCTTGAAGTTCTCGGTGCCGGCGTCGGCCTCTTCCAGGCGGGTGATGAACTCGACCTCGAGGTCTTCGGACACGCCCGAGCGCTGGTAGAAGCGGAACTCGTCGATCGCGCCGGCGGGGAACAGGCGGATCGAGGAGGTGCCCAGGCTCGCGAACACATCGAAGGGCAGCAGGTTACGGCTGATCTTGATGTTGATCTTGAAGCCCTCGACCTTGCGCGCGATCCGGCGCAGGGTCGCGCCGATCGGCACCGCGAGCTTGGCGCGGACCGGATCGAACTTGATCTGGTCGAAGCCGATCCCCAGGCCGCCCTGATCGCGCGGCTTGTTGACCAGCGCGGGAATGATCGGGATCCGCGCGCCGTTGCCGGCGAGCACCGCGCGGTCGACCAGCGGCGGAATCTCGCTGCCGTCGGGGCGCTGACGCGGCCCGAGGGAGCGCTGCTCCATGCGCTCGGTCTCCTCGACGAGCCCCTTGATCATGGGCTTATAGAAGCGGCAGATGTGCGCGAAGTTGATGCTCAGGAAGCGCTCGCGGAAGTCCTCGCTCTCGGCCGCGATCGGGATCGACTCGGCGAGGTTGACCTTGCCCTCGGTGAACTCTTCGAGGTCGGGGCTGAGCCAGAGGTCCATGTAGGGCTCGAGCTCTTCCTCGGTGGCGGGCTTGCCGCGCAGCGAGTTGGCGATGTCGATGCACAGCGCCTTCTTGATCTGGTCGGCCTGATCCCACAGGTAGTCGAAGTTCCGGCGCGCCGGCAGCTTGTACTTGCGGTAGGTGTTGGGCATGTCCTTGAAGTCCCACGCGGTGGGGAACATCCCGTTGACGACGTCCCACAGCTCTCGCGGCAGGGTCGGCGCGTCGATGTGCTCGACGACCTCGTCCCAGCGCTGGAGCAGGGCGCCCTGCTGCACGTCGAGCTTGAAGTGCTTGATCCAGCCGTTGCTGGGCGCCTTCTCGGTGGTGTCGGGGTCGATCAGCCGCTGCGGGTGCGCGAGCGCGAGGGCCATCCGCCGCTTGAGCAGGTCGAACAAGTGCAGGGTCAGGTTGTCACCGCCCAGGTCCTGGCGGCCGCCGCGGTCGACGATGTCGATCTCGAGCGCGAGGTGCTGGGGCAGGAACTGCATCGCGACCTTGATCAGCGCGAGGTCGGTGGTTCCTCCGCCGAAGTCCATCGAGAGCAGGTTGATCTTGTAGTCGCCCTCGCTGGTCTTCATCGCCGCGAACTCGTTCTCGACGTACTCTTTCAGCGCCGCGCTGCGGCCGAAGCGCTCGAACAGCGGGTAGAGCACGTAGTAGAGCCCCGAGGCGGTCGCCTCGTCGGTGCTCATGTCGATGGAGTCCGGCGAGAAGCCGAGCCGGCGGAGCACGCCGCGTAGCTCGTTCACCTGGACCGCGTTCCAGCGCGGAGGGCTGGTGACCACGATCTCCTTGATGTTCTTGCCCAGGATCGAGCGCGCGTCCTCGAGGATCTTCTTCGCGAGCGCGGTCATCATGTGCTGGGCGTCGGCGTCGCGCCAGATCTCCTTACCCTTGGTCACCACGTAGCGCTTCTTGGTGCCGATCCCGCGCTTGACCGACATGTGCAGGTTGGTCTTGCGCGAGGAGCCGACCGCGGCCTGACCCACGTCGTAGCTGTCGAGGGCGAGCTCCTTGAAGGGCTCGATCTCGAGCGCGTTGACCGCCGAGGCGACCGACTTGGCCTCCTTGAGCAGGGTCGGCGAGTCCGGGAGGAAGTCGGGCTCGGGCTTGACCTCCCAGTAGGCGCAGGAGCTGTTGGTGGTCCCGAGGTCCACCGCGAACACACCGTCGAACTCCTCGTCGCCGAGGAACTTCTCGACCTGGAGGAAGAACGCGCTCCACTCCTCGTCGTCCTCGACGCGGAAGTTGATCTGACCTTCCCACTGCGGGACCGCGTCCTGCTTGGGGGTCGGGATCGTGGCGGTGTTGAACTCGAGCTTCAGCGTGTGGCCGAACTCCTCGGGGTCGAACAAGAACGTCCCGTGCCCGGTCTGCTGCGGGTCGAGGGGCACATCGTTGTAGAACAGCCGCACGAAGGACACGGGGTCGGAGCCGAAGTCGACGTTGAACTCGACCGTCCCGGCCTCCTCGAGGTCGGGGATCGAAAGCTCGACCGTCTTGTCGTCCAGGCGCAGGCCCGGAGCGAGTTCGCTGACGACGTGCAGCGGGGTGCTTTCGTCGAACTCGATGATCATGTGCAGCCTCTGTCTTTGCTTGACGGATGGGAAGGTTTGGCAAACGGTATCACACCCCTCTGAGGGCGACCACGCCCCCGAGAAGCCGTCTGCGGTGAGGGTTTGAACCGGCGCTCGAGCAACTTAGGAGTCGTCCTCGCTGCCGAACAGCGCCTCGAGTGAAGCCGAGGACTCCTTCATGAAGTCCCCCTTGGGGCGAGGGGTCGCGGCGGGCGGATCGGGCTCGGGCGCGGGCTCGTCGTCTTCGGGTTCGGGCTCGGGCTCGGAGGCCGACGCGCCCCACGCCTGGGCGCTCGGAGCGGCGTCGGCCGCCCGGATCGGGGCCTCCTCGGAGCTGCCCCCCCCCTCGAAGCTCAGCTCGAGCTTGAGGTCCACCGTGCTCTCGTCGTCGAGGCTCGAGGCGGCGAAGCGCCGCTCGTCGAAGCGCTCCGCGCCGGTGAAGATCCGCTTGTCGTACGTCCGCGCCCAGCCGGTCTCGAGCTCGGGGACCTCCTGGTCGCCGTAGGCCAGGCGCACGTCGCGGTCGAGGGCCTCGAGGCTCTCCAGCGGCGAGCGCGAGCCCAGGCGGCGGAACTCGGAGACCGTGGTCGCGATCTTCTCGATGCTCCGGTCGAAGGCGGCCACGTCGCAGTCGACGCGCTGGGCGATCGCGTCGATCTCGGTCAGCGCGTGCTCGGCCAGGCTGCTGAACTCGAGCTCGAAGCGGTGGCGGAAGAACGCGGCCAGCCGGCTGGGCAGGTGCAGGATCGCGTCCAGGGCGCCGTGCACGTCGAGGAGCTCGTCGCGGAAGCCTTGCGCGACCTCCGGGTCCTTGGCGTCGGTGAGCCGGCCCGCCTTGACCCGCAGGCGGGCCGCGGTGTAGCTCAGCAGGCGCCACAGGCGCAGCTCGACCTCCTGGAACTGAGGCGTGGCGGCGGCTGGGCCGAACTTCTGGAAGCCGCGGGAGAGCTCGCGGAAGACGCGCGCGCGGAAGCCCTCGTCGGTCTCGGTCTGCCGCAGCAGCCTGCTCAACAAGCGGAGGTAGGCGGCCTGGTTGGGCTCCTCGCCGTGACCCACCAGCACGAACTTGAAGGGGAAGGGCGAGTCGACCGCGGGGCAGTAGAGGATCCGCTCTTCGTGCAGCGCGCCGTCGAGGCCGAAGGCCTCGAGCACCTGCAGGATCAGGCTGCCGTGGGTCGCGAAGTGCGAGAGGTCTTCGAGGCGGAAGACGTGCTTCTTCTCGAGCGCGCGGCTGAAGAGGTGCAGGCTCGAGGGCCGCGACCCTTCGAACTCGAACTCGTGCTCACCGTCGTTGGGGCGGTGGCGGAAGGTCCGCAGCCGCGGGAGCAGCCGGCGCAAGCGCGGGGTCACGGTCTCGACCCCCGCGGGGAACACCGTCTCGAGCCGGTGGCGGACGCGGTCGAACTCGTGGAGCAAGAGCGGCAGCGCCCCATGGAGCCGCGGCTCGAGGGCGGGGCCGCCCTCGGTGGGGACGCGCACCACCAGGTCGGACGCGCCGTGGATTCCGAGCTCGGTGCGCACGATGTAGCCCCACTCGGCGGATCCGGGGGCGTGGGGCAATCTCAGCAAGTCACTCACGGCTGCTCAGTCTAACCGGGAGCCAGGGCGCACGCCCGTCGTGGGCGAGCGCGGCCCGCGCTACATTGCACTTCTTCGCCGGCCGTGCCCCGTTCCCCAGATGGTGCGCGGACGGGCTAGGCTCTGGGCATGCTCCCGCTGCGAAACCTCATGCGCCGCAAACTGCGCAGCTTGTTCTGCCTGACCCAGATCGCGGTCGCGATCGCGGCCTTCGTCGCGATCGTGGGCGTCACGGCGGGGCTCCGGGCGCAGTTCTATTCGCTGAGCCAGGTGTTCGCCTACGACATCATGGTCCAGGCGCGGGGGGCGTCGTCGCCCATGTTCAGCCGCGTCACCCCCGAGGAGGTGGCCGCGATCGCCCAGGTCGAGGGGGTCAAGGCCGTCTCGCAGATGGGCTTCTACGTGACCCTCGCCAAGGGTCGCCCCCAGCCGATCACCTTCCTCGCGCTGGAGCCGGGGGGTGACCTGCTCACACGCTACCGGATCCTGAAGGGTCGCAGCCTCCAGCCTGGCGACGGGCACAAGGTGCTGATCGGCAAGCTGATGGCCGAGCAAGACGGGCTCGAGCTCGGCGACCAGCTCGTGCTCGGCTACGACGGCGATCAGGCCTGCGAGATCGTGGGGATCTTCGAGCCTCCGGTGGAGGGCGTGGCCTTCCTCGCGGGGCAGGCGATCATGTCCATGGAGCACTACGAGGGCTTCTACAACCTCAAGCCCCAGCTCGCCGTGGCGCACACCGAGCTCGGCGGGCGCGCCAGCTCTCCGGCCGAGGTCAAGCGCGCCCACGCGCGCTGCAAGGAGGTGATCCCCGGGATCGAGGCCGCGGTCCCGCGGCAGCGCGCGCGCACGATCCTCGAGTTCCTCGACTCCTTCAAGCAGGCCGAGACCATCGACAGCTTCATCTGGGCGATCAGCCTGCTCGCGGCGCTGGTGAGCGGGATCGGGGTCGCGAACACGATGCTCATGAGCGTCTTCGATCGGACCCGCGAGATCGGCTTGCTGCGCGCGATCGGTTGGTCGCGGCTGCGGATCGTGGGCATGATCCAGGGCGAGGGGATCCTGCTCGCGGTCGGCGGCGGGCTCCTCGGCTTGCCGCTCGGCTACCTGCTGATCTTCCTCTCGCGCTTCCTGATCCAGCACGGCTGGCTGCAGGTCAGCCTCGACCCGGTGCTCTACCTGATGGCCTTCGGCTTCGCGCTCTTCGTCGGGGTCGCGGGTTCGATCTACCCGGCGATCCGCGCGGCGCTGTTGCCGCCCACCGAGGCGCTGCGCTATGAGTGACGTCGCGATCCGCGGGGTCGACCTGGTCAAGCACTACGAGCACGGCCTGGTCAAAGCGCTCCGCGGCGTCAGCCTGAGCGTCGCCGCCGGCGAGCGCATCGCGATCACCGGCCCCTCGGGGAGCGGGAAGACGACGCTCCTGCACCTGATCGGCGCCCTCGACGTGCCCACCTCGGGGCGCGTGGAGATCTTCGGCGAGGACGTGGCTGCCGTCCGCGACGTGAACCACCTGCGCGGACGGACCCTCGGCTTCGTGTTCCAGCTGCACCACCTGATCCCCAACCTGCGGCTGTGGGAGAACGTCGCGCTGCCCGCCCACCCGCTGGGGATCTCTCGCCGGGAGCGCCGCGCGCGGGCGGTCGCCTTGCTGGAGGCCGTGGGCCTGGGGGCCCGGGTCGACTTCCTCCCCGTCAAGTGCTCGGGGGGAGAGCGCCAGCGGGCTGCGGTGGCGCGCGCGCTGGTCAACGAGCCGCGGATCCTCCTCGCCGACGAGCCCACGGGCAGCGTGGACCGCGCCACCGGCGAGTCGATCCTCAAGCTCTTCGAGTGGGCGACCGAGGAGCGCGGGGTGACGTCGATCACGATCACCCACAACCCCGAGGTCGCTCAGCGCGCCGACCGCACCCTCGAGATCGTCGACGGCCTGCTCCGCGGCTAAAGGCCTGCTGGACCCGCTCAGCGCCCATATTTCGGGGATCGTCCACCGGGGACGGAAAATGGCCGAGCGCCCCATCGAAGCCAGCGAGGGTTACGCGCGGATGCCTGCTTGCGGGCGAGCCATCCTGGAGCGGAATCTCGAGGAAGGTGGGAACGTGCTGAGCAGCGAGTCGGACCGGCTTTTCATTCCAATTGAAATGGAAGTGAACGCACGCTGGGAAGATCTCCTCGACCAGGTGGTCGCGCGGGTCGTCGCGGGGTTCGGTCCGCAGCAGATCCAGGACGAGGTCCTTGCGGCCGGGTCCCCCGAGCAGGTCTCGACGCTGTTTCAAGCCGTCGGCGTCGCGCTGGGCGAGCTCAGCGCCGAGGAGCCGCGCCCCTTGCAGGAGCAGATCGCGCGGATCTGCGCCCAAGGCCTCCCGCCGGCGCCCGCCCGCGCCCTCCTCGTCTCCCTCGAAGAGGCCCTGGAGGACTACGACCTGTAGTCGCGGTCGCGGGCGCCTATACTGAGCCCCGTGGAGCCCTCCAAACCAACGGAACCCGAGTCCGCCAGCGGGGGTGAACCCCCCGTGAGCGCCCCCACTCCCGAGACCGAGACCGACGCCGAGACCGACGCCGAGACCGACGCCGAGACCGACGCCGAGACCGACGCCGAGACCGACGCCGAGACCGACGCCGAGACCGAGACCGACGCCGAGACCGAGACCGACGCCGACTCCGAGACCGACGCCGACTCCGAGACCGACTCCGAGACC
>JAGQRJ010000587.1 GCA_020425635.1 Planctomycetota bacterium
CGGCTGGGGCTCAAGAGCCGAGTCACGAGCCCCGTCCGGTCGCGCACCAGGACCCGGTCCGGGCAGACGACGGGCGTCAAGGTCGCGCCCCGCCGCACCCCGTCGGAGCCCTCGATCGCCAGGAGCAACGGACGCTCCGGCTCGGCCGTGGCCAGCGCGAGTTGAACCTGATAGGCCGCCTGCACCGGCAGCGCGCCGGCGGCGACGACCCGGTCACCGACGTGGATCCCGGCGCGCGCTGCGGGGCTCTCGGCGGCGACCTGGGTGACCTCGGCGCCCTCGGGCGCGTCCTCTAGGGTCAACCCGGTGTAGGCCGCCTGAAGTACACCCGGACCGCTGAGTGCGGCGAGGGCGGCGCGCAGGTGCCCGACCGGGATCGCGAACCCGATCCCGCGCCCCTCGTCGTGGACCGCGGTGTTGATCCCGATCAGCCGACCCTGGAGGTCGACCAGGGGGCCCCCCGAGTTGCCCGGGTTGATCGCGGCGTCGGTCTGCAGGAAGCGCTGGGGGAACTCGTGCCCGGCGTGGCGGAGCCGCCGCCCGCGGGCCGAGATCACCCCTTTGCTCACCGAGCTCTCCAGCCCGTAGGGGTTGCCAAAGGCCAGGCAGGTCTGCCCCACGCGGATCGACTCCGGGTCTGCGAGTTCGATCGCCGGCAGCGGCGCCGGGGCCTCGAGCTTGAGCAGCGCGAGGTCGTCGGCGTAGCGCACGGCGACCAGCTCGGCTTCGAGCTGCCCCTCGAGTCCAGGCACCCCGACCAGGATCCGCGAAGCGCGGGCTACGACGTGGGCGTTGGTGAGCACGAAGCCCGCGGGGTCGACGATCACCCCCGAGCCGAGGTTGACCGCCCGCGCCCCCTGCGCCCGCGCGGGCCCTTCGCGGCGCGTGTGAGCGGGGAGCTTCCGCTCCACGAGGCGCTCAGTGGAGAGGTTGACCACCGACGGCCCCACGCGCTCGACCGCGAGCACGGCGGGCTCCACCTCTTGCGCGGCGGCCCAGCTCGCCACGAGCAGCAGCCCTGGGATCCAAGGACGGGAGGTCATGCGTGCATGATACTCCCTGGACGCAGCTCGCTCTGCCAAGCCTTCGGGCGAGCCCGAGCCTGGAAACTGACTGCTCCGGGCCCTCCAGGCGGGTATGATTCCGCCCGTGATCGAGCTCTCCCCCGACCTCCCCTCCCTCGGCCCCGCTGCGCACCGCAAGCGCGCCGTGGTGTTGGCTCACCTGCGCCGCGCCGCCGGCGAGCGCGGGAAGGTCGGGGTCGCGTTCTCGGGCGGCGTCGACTCGACCCTGCTCTTGGCCCTCTGCGTCGAGGCGCTCGGGCCCGCGCGGACCGTGGCGATCACCGCTCGCTCGGCGAGCCTCGCGGTCGACGAGTGGGAGGCGTGCCAGGGTCTGGCCCTGCGCCTGGGCGTCGAGTTGGTCGCGCTCGAGACCCAAGAGCTCGAGCGCGAAGCCTATCGCCAAAACGGCCCCGACCGCTGCTACCACTGCAAGCAGGAGCTGTTCGAGCGGGTCGACGCCGAGGTCTACGCGCAGCAAGGCCTGGTCGCGGTGGCCTACGGCGCGACCGCCGACGACCTCGGCGATCACCGCCCGGGCATGCAGGCCGCCCGCGAGCACGCGATCCTCGCGCCGCTCGCCGACGCGGGCCTCAGCAAGCTCGAGATCCGCGCCCTGAGCCAGGCCCTCGGCCTGCCCACCTGGGATAAGCCCGCTCAGCCCTGCCTCGCCTCGCGCGTGCCCTACGGGGAGCAGGTGACCCTCGACAAGCTGCAGCGAATCGACGCGGCCGAGGCGCTCCTCCGCCGCCTCGGCGTGCGCGAAGGCCGCGTGCGTCACCACGAGACCGGCGGCGCCGCGCTGGCGCGGGTCGAGGTGCCCCTCGGCGACCTCCCGCGCGTGGTCGACGCGCGCGCCGAGCTCGTGAGGGGCCTCAAGCAGCTCGGCTTCAGCTACGTCGTGCTCGACCTCGAGGGCTTCCGCTCCGGGCGACAGAACGAAGTC
This sequence comes from Planctomycetota bacterium, assembly GCA_020425635.1. Classification (GTDB taxonomy): domain Bacteria; phylum Planctomycetota; class J058; order J058; family J058; genus JAGQRJ01. The sequence goes on from JAGQRJ010000587.1 coordinate 2,008, forward strand.
CTGCGTGAGCAACGCGTGCTCCCCACCGTCCAAGGATTGCGATCATGACCCTGCACCGCGCCCTGACCGGATCCCTGCTCCTCGCTCTGCTCTGCGGCTGCGTCGTCGTCGAAGAGCGACGCATGCCCGCCACCGGAGACGCCTGGAGCGCTGCCGAGGAGGAGAAGTCGCTCTCCGACGAGGACAAGCTGCTCGAGGCGATCGACGACGACGACGAGAACCCCAAGCTGTGGTTCCTCCTCGGCGACCTCTACGAGAGCCAAGGGCGCTACCAGGACGCGGTGTTGGCCTTCCAGCGCATGAAGGAGCTGATCAACACCCAGCACCCGGATCGAAAGTTCACCGCCGGCGACTACCACCTCGGGCGCGTGTTCGCGCTCATGAAGGACTACCAGCGCGCCGTGGCCTACCTCGGCAACGTGCTCTCGAGCCAGCCCAAGGACCCGGGCGAGGCCTCGCTCAACAAGCACTACCGCGAGTCGCACTACCTGCTGGCGGTGATCTACTACAACACCAAGCAGTACGACGACGCCCTCGAACACGCCAAGGCCTTCAAGGAGACCGGCGGCGAGGAGCTGCGCGGCGACTCGCTGATCATGAGCGTGCGCCACGCCAAGGAGAACCGGACCCGCGACGGCTAGCCGGCGCGAGCGACAGTCTCACTGCCTCGAGCAACACTGCTGGCCGCACTTCGAAATCCACGAGCGGAGCGAGTGGTGAGAAGCGCGGACTAGTCAGACGGCGCGGACGAGCAGGAGCTCGACGGTGAAGCCTGGCCCCATGGCGCAGAGCAGGCCGAGGGCGCCGGGCTCGAGCGCCCCCTCGGCGAGCAAGCGCTCGGCGACGAAGAACACCGAGGCCGAGGAGAGGTTGCCGTAGTCGCGGAGCACCCCGCGCGAGTGGCGCACGTCGGCCTCGTCCAGCTCGAGCACGTCACGCAGGTTGTCGAGGACCTTGGTGCCCCCTGGGTGCAGCACGAAGAACCCGAGCTCGGCGAGGGCCACCGGGGCGCCGTCGACGGCGAGTCCGCCGAGGAACGCCTCGACCTCGTCACGCAGATGCCGCTTGACCAGGAGCGGGATCCGCGGAGAGAGCACGATCCGGAAGCCCTCGGTCTTGAGGTCGAAGCCCATGACGTCGAGGGAGTCGGGGAAGAGCACCGCGCGGTGAGCGAGGAGCTCGAGGGCGGGCTGGGTCGGTGGACGGTCCGTGACCAACGCCGCCGCGGCGCCGTCGCCGAAGATCGCCGACGAGACGAGGTTCGCGCGGCTCGTGTCCTGGAGCTGGAGCGTCAGCGAGGGCAGCTCGACCGAGATCAAGAGCGCGGCGCGCCCGGGCTGCGCGCCGAGCAGGTCGCGCGCCAGGCCGAGGGCCGTCGCGCCCGCCGCGCAGCCGGCCTCGGTCAGCGGCAGCCTGCGCACGTCCTTGCGCAGCCCGAGCGCGTTGGCGACGTAGACGTCGAGGGCCGGGATCAGGACCCCGGTGCAGCTCGTGTCGATCACCACGTCGATGTCGTCCGGGGTCAGGCCACCCGCCTCGAGCGCGCGCCCCGCGGCCTCGATCGCGAGCCGGGGCGCGACCTCGCCGTAGGCCCCGTTGCGCGCAGTGAGCCCGCGCTGCTCGAGGTAGAAGGCGGGGGGTTTGGCCAGGTAGCGCTGGGCGATCCCCGCGTTCTGGAACACCCCCTCGATCACGGAGGGGTCTTCTCCTGCGGTGACGAAGCCGTCGTGCAGGCGGGCCTGCGCGTCGGCGGCCGAGATCGCGTGCGCGGGGAGGGCGAGCTCAATGCTGTGCAGGTAGGCGCCCACGGCTCAGACCCCGATCGCCAGGCGCAGGCCGTCGCGCACCCTCAGCGCCGAGAGCGGCGTGGCGCCCGCGGCGACCCCCAGCAGGCGGTCGAAGGTCTCCGGCGAGCGCGCGAGCGCGCGCAGCGCGCGCCGCGCGCGGCGCGGTCGCTGGGCGAGGTGCAGCAAGGTCGCGGTCAACAGCCGCGGGGCGCGCAGCGCCCGCGCGCGCCGACGGGTCCAGCGCTCCAGGCGCCGGGCGCTGAAGTCGTCGGCCGCAAAGCAGCCCGCGAGCTCGTCGGCCAGCTCGGCTGCGGTGACCAGCCCGAGGGCGATCCCTTCGCCGCTGATCGGGTCCAGGGCGCCGGCCGCGTCTCCCACCAGGGCCACGCGCTCGGCGTGCGCGGCGCGGGCGCCGAGCGCGAGCGGACCGAGCGCGCGCGCGCGCTCCACGAAGGGGAGCTCGGCCAGGGGGGCGGCCGGGCCGCCCGTCGCGCTCAGCAGCGCGCGCACGCCGGCGTCGAGCCCGCCACGGATCGCCTCGAGGCCCGCGCGGGGCAGGAGCACGGCGACCCCGGTCCGGGTCGGACCGAGGGGCGTCAGGTAGAGCTCGCAGCCCGGACCGAGCAAGACCTCGAC
>JAGQRJ010000588.1 GCA_020425635.1 Planctomycetota bacterium
CCCTGTGGCGCGCGCGGGGGGGCGCCCTCGAGCCGAGGCCTCCCCGCTGACACGGCGCCGGGGAGGGCGTCGGGCGACGCCCCCCCCCGAGCTCGACCGCTCGCCGTCCCCGAGGGGGCGCGCCTTACTCGGCGCCCTGGGCGGCCTGCAGCGCCTGCGCCGTGTCGATCTGCACGGAGAGCTCGAGGGTCTGCTCGTCTCGGGTGATCGACTTGCCCACCAGGGCCTCGCCGAGGGCGGCGGGGCGGATCGGCAAGGGCGAGGCGAGGAGCTGCTCGTCGAGCCCGGAGAAGGCCTGCTCGAGCTGACCCTGGGCCGCGTGGGCCTCGCGTTCGCTGTCGAAGCGCGCGCTGCTCACCAGGTTCAGGACCCCCGACTCGTGGTCTGCGCTGAGCACGAGCGAGCGCAGGCCGGGGGCCAGGCCCTCGGTGAGCGGCGATCCCTCGGGAACGTGGACCGCGCACCACAGCAGCGACTCCCGCACGCCGACGATCGAGGGGGCGAGGTCGGGGTTGTCGAGGATCGAGGGGGTCGCGCCCTGGGTCGCGTCGATCGCGTCCTGAATCGAGCGCTCGGTGCCGACGGCGAGCAGGTCCGACTGGAGCAGGCAGAGGGCGAAGGGCTTCGGCAGTCCCTGGGCGACGAGGTAGCTCGTGCCGCAGTAGTCCCGGGTCTCGAACTTCATGGCTTGCTGCTCGACCGCGGCCTGGAGCGCCCACAGGTCGAGGTCGCCCTGGATCAGGACGAGCACGCCTTCGCCGTCGCCGCCCTGGGCCTTGGTCAGGTTGGCGGCGACGTAGATCCGCTCGATGTCGTCGACCGGGTCGATCGCCGCGCTCTCCTGGACCAGCGCACGTTGTTGTTCGAGCAGGGGGAGCAGCTCGAGCTCGTCGAGCAGCGACTGGTAATCCGCCTGCACGACCAGGTCCATGTCTCGGGGGATCGAGGCCAGCGGGTCGCTGCTCCGGGTCAGGCTCACCGCTGCGCCCGTGACCGCCGCGGCGAAGCCCGCGCCGCAGAGCGCCAGGGCCGCGATCAGCGCCACGGGGCGGCGGGGCGGCGTCGACGCGCGGCGCGAGGACGGGCGCGGCGCTGCGCGCCGCAGGCCGTCGCTCGACCAGGCGTATGCGTCTTCGGGGGAGTCCTCCCGCCGCCCCTCTCCGGCCCGCGACGCCGAGCTGGACGAGCGCGAGCGGTAGAGCTCGGCGACGCCGCGCCTCACGCGCAGCACCTGCTTGCACGAGGAGCAGCTCCCCTTGCGGCCCTCGAACTCCGCTGGCACGCGGTGGACTTGCTGGCAGGACGGACAAGCAAAGCGAATCGACTCCAAGGTGGTCTTCATGGCAACCTTCTCTCTCTCTCTGAGGGGGCGGTTGCGAACTGCGCTCCACGGCGGAAGTCCTGCGCGTATCGACGGGAGTTCGCCCGTCCGTCGCGAAACGGAGGAATGGGCGTAACCGCCGTTGTCAATGGACTTACAAACGGGCGCCCGCTTTGGAACGGCCCGCGCTCATTCGCGCTCGAGCAGCTCCTCGGCCGGGAAGACCTCGACCTGGTCCTTGGAGATCCTGGCGAGCATGCCGTGCGCCCCGAGGGCGAGCGCCTGAACCTCGGCCGCCGAGCGCACCGCCTCGAGCTCGCCCTGGCGCGTCCAGATCAGGAGGTCGCTCTCGGTGTCTCCTCGGCCCCACGTCAGCAGGCGGTCGCCCCAGAACAGCACACCTCGCACCCCCACCAGGTGGGGGACGTGGAACATGCGAGCCAGGGAGGTTTCCTCGGGGCGCGCCCGGCGGAGCCGCAGCGGGGGGGCCTCGAGGTCGGCCGCGTCGTAGATCCACACGAAGCCGCTCTGGCCCGAGAGCGCCATGCGTTCGCGGTCCGGGGAGAGCCGGAGGTCGAGGCGCCCGGGGCTGAGGTCTCCCTCGACGAACTGGCCGGCGCCTGGGCCCCAGGGAAACGCGAGGAAGCGCGGGTTGGGCGCGTCGACCACGACGAGGAGCCGCTCAGGCGTGGCGAAGGCCTGCTTGGGCGTGAGTCCGTCCGGGAGGGGAAAGCGCCGGAGCAGGGTCCCCGACGCGTCGAAGGCCCGCAGCTCGCCCTCGCCTCGCACCACCAGGCGCCCCGCGACGGGGTCGCAGGACTCGGCGGGGAAGGGCAGGACCTTCGACGGCGGCGTGCCGTCCGCGCGCAGGAGGAAGGTGTCGCGCTCGTCGCGGGCGAAGAGCGCGTCTCCCGTCCAGGCGAGGGGGTGGAGCGCGGTTGGCCAGCTCGCGACCTCGCGACCGTCGGCCTCGTAGAGGCTCGTCCGCCATTGGAAGGCGAGCAGCAAGCGGTCGCCAAGCCAGGCGGCGGCGTGGACCCGCCCGAACTCGAGGGGCAGCGGCCAGCGCGCGTGGGCCAGCCTCGGGGGCGGCTCGTCGGCGGAGGCCGGCTCCACGGGCGGCGCCTTCGTGGCTGAGGCCGCCGGGGGCGGGGCCGGGGGGGGAGGGC
>JAGQRJ010000589.1 GCA_020425635.1 Planctomycetota bacterium
CGAGCTGCGGGTCGCCCTGCGTCGGCGTCGCCCCGCGCACCCACAGCGCGCAGGCGAGCGCGACCAGCGCGCCCAAGAGCGCGACGCCGCCGACCAGGGCGTTCCGCCGGCGCGCCGGGGCGCCCTCGCGGGAGGCGCTCGAGAACGAGCCTCGTTCGCCCTGCTGCAGGGCCTGGGCGAGCTCCCCCGCGCTGGGGAAGCGGTCCGCCGGCTCCTTGGCCAGGCACTGCAGGCAGATCGCGTCGAGCCAGGCGGGGACCTCGGGGCGCAGGCTCGAGGGCGCGGGCGCCGGCTCGGAGCACACCCGGGCCACGATCTGCACCAGGGAGTCGCCGCCGATCGGGGGCTCGCCGGTGAGCATGGTGAACAGCAGCGCGCCGAGGCTGTAGACGTCGCTGCGCGCGTCGAGCTTGCCGCCCGAGAGCTGCTCGGGGGCGGCGTAGAGCGGGGTGCCCATGAGCACGCCGCTCTGGGTCATGCCTTGAGCCTCGTCTTGGAACTTCGCCAGGCCGAAGTCGGTGAGCAGGGCCGCGCCGTCGTGCTCGCGGAGGAGCACGTTGTCGGGCTTCACGTCGCGGTGCAGGATCCGCCGCCCGTGGCCCGCGGCCAGGGCGCGGGCGAGGTCGGTGGCCAGGCGCGCCGCCTCGAGCGGCGGGATCGCGCCTTCGCGCGCCAGGCGCTCGCCCAGGTTGACGCCCTCGACGTAGTCCATGACGAGCACGAGGTTCCCCTCCAGCTCGCGCACGTCGTGTACGCGGACCACGTTGGGGTGACGGATCGCGGCCGAGGCCCGCGCCTCGAGCAAGAGCCGCTGGCGCGCGGTCGGCGAGGCGCGGCGCAAGACCTTGAGCGCGACGCGCCGGCCGAGTTCGGGGTCCTGGGCCAGGTAGACCACCCCCATGCCCCCGCGCCCGAGCTCGCCCTCGATCCGGTAGGGGCCCAGGCGCTGGCCCGGGTCTGAGCCCGGGGCGCTCATTCGCGCCCTCCCAGGCGGGCGTCGACCTCGGCGCGGCTGGTGCCCAGGGCCGCGAGCAGCTCCGGGGGCCAGTGCGCGGGCTCCGCGCGCCCCGCGGCCAGCGCGGCGTCGAGGTGTTCGCGCGCCGCCGCGAGGTCTCCCTCGCTGCGGGCCAGCTCGGCGAACCAGCCGTGGAGCTGGTCGCGCCACCCCAGGGCGTCGTCCACGTGGTCCGCGTCGGAGGGGAGCGCGGCGGCGAGCGCGGCCTCGGCGATCTGGCGCGCGGTCTCGCGCTGCCCCACGCGCAGCGCCTGCTCCCAAGCCAGGCCCGAGAGCGCGTAGGGGTGCTCGCCGGGGAAGGCCGCGCTCAGCTGCTGCAGGCGGGCCTGGGCGCGGCGCAGGGCCTCGAGGTCCCAGCCGCGCTCGTTGAGGAACCCGCACTCCTCGCGGGCGAGGTTGTGGACGAGGCGGGTGACCGCGGGGGAGGTGGAGCTCGCGGACCAGAAGTCCTCGGTCGACTCGGCGGCCTCGGTGCGGTCGGCCAGGCGACCCACGAGGTGCTCGAGGACCGGCTGAACCCGGTCGCTGAGCTGGAAGAAGCGCCAGCGATACCAGCTGCGCAGCCCGTGGTGCGGCGGGAGGTCGTGGGCCACGTCGCGCATTTCACGGATCGCGCGGGACGTGTAGCGCACCTGGTTGGGCGGGTCGCTGAGCTCTTCCCCCTGGGTTAGCACCGTTTCCACGAAGCGCTCGAGGATCCACACCGCCCGGCCCAGGTTCGCGCTCGCGGTGTCTGCGTCGCCGCTCTGCAGCGCCCGCCGATACAGCTTGAGCGCCACCCGCAGGGTGTGGCGGTAGACCTCGCGCGAGGCGTGGGTGACCCAGATCGGGCTGAGCGGCGCCTTGAAGGAGACGGCGGCGGGCACGTCGAGGCGCGCGCGCTCCGCGGGGCTCAAGGACTCGCCGAGGGCGGCGGCGTAGAGCTCGGCCACGCCCCGGTGGTAGTCGATCTCGCGCGCGAGCCCGTCGCGGAAGGGCTCGCCGTCGGCGTCTTCCTCGCCGCGCAGCAGCTCCGCGAGCATGCCCCACAGGAGGAAGAAGTCGCCGCTGCGTTGGTCGGGGGGCGCGTGCTCGAAGCGCTGCAGGTAGTCCTTGGCGACGTGATCCAGCGCCTTCCCGTAGCCGTAGCCCAGGCGGATCGAGGCCAGGAGCACGTCGAGCGCGATCTCTTCCCGGTTGACCAGCAGCCCGGCCTGCCAGGCGCGGATCGCGTTGATCACCCGCCACGACACGCGCGCCCCGGCCCTTCTGCCCCAGCTCTGGCCGTAGGCCAGGGCGAACTCGCCGAGCAGGTCCTGGGCCTCGGGCCTGGAGAGCTCCTCGGCCGCGCGCTCGTTCACGAAGCTCACGACCCGCTCGCTCGCGGCCTGGACGAGGGTGGGGTCGAGGGCCAGCTCCTGGTCTTCGACGAGCACCTCGTGCACCCTCCACAGCGTCTCGCTGCGGCGCATGAGGTCGAGGAAGTCGCCCGCCAGGAGCTCGTCGAGCTGGCCCTGCACCGCCTCTGCGCCCAGGGCGCGCCAGCGCAGGCGGGCGAGGAGCTCCCAGCCCTGGGGCAGGTCGCTGGGCGGGGCGACGGGGTCTCCGGGGTGCATGTCGAAGACCCGCGGCAGCGCGCGTTCGATCGCGCCGTCGACCTCTCGGGTCCGCTCGAGCGCGCGCCCCGCGGCCCGGGCCCAGGGGCCCTCCTGGGCGGCGAGCCGCTCGAGCGCCGCGACCGCGTCGGGGTAGCGCCGCTCCAGGCCCTGGGGGGTGGCGGCGGCAGGGGCTCGGTAGGCGAGCAGCGCGGTCGCGGCCAGCACGCCGGCGGCGGGGTGCTGGGGCTCGGCGAAGCTCCAGCCCTGGGCCAGCGAGCGCGCCGTCCAGTCGACGTCCTGCAGCTCCAGGCTCAAGCGGTAGACCGGGAGCGCGCGGCGCGCGGTCGTCAACGCGCGCGTCGCGCGGGCCTCGGCGGGGGCGTCCGCGAGTGCCGCGTCGAGGAGGTCCTGCAGGCGCGCGAGCCGCTCCCGCAGCGGGGCCGGCTCGGGGGACGCCGTGTCGGGGAGCACCTTCGAGAGCAGCTCCGCCGCGCGC
>JAGQRJ010000590.1 GCA_020425635.1 Planctomycetota bacterium
CACCCCCTGGGCGACCTGGCGCGCGAGCGCGCGCGCGCGCTCGACCTCGAGCGGGCCCTGGCGCAGCGCGTCGGCGAGGGAGCCGCCCTCGAGCAGCTCCTGCACGAGGTAGGGCTGGGAGCCCTCGAGCTGGGCGGCGTGCAGGCGGACCACGTGCGGGTGGTTCACCCCGGCCAGCGCGCGCGCCTCGCGCTGGAAGCGCGCCAACCCTTCGGCGCTGAACTCCTGCACGACCTTGAGCGCGTAGCGCTGGCCGGTCGCCTCGTGGCGCGCCTCCCACACCGCGCCCATGCCCCCCTCGCCGAGGAGCCGCGTGAGCCGGTAGGGCCCGTCGATCGGGGGGGGCGTGGCGCTCACGCCGCGCCCTCCGAGCCGGGGGCCGCGCCCGCGCTAGTCAAGGGGCCGCCCCTCGTCCAAGACCTCCTGGAGCGAGGCCAGGCGGACCTCCCCGCGCTCCCCTCCGACGGCGCAGCGCAGGCCGTCGCGGTCGACGGCGAGCGAGCGCGGGTCGAGCTCACCGAGCGGCAGCTCCCGCGTCGTCTCGCCCGGGAGGTCGCACACGACCAGGTGCCTCGCCTTCTCGGTGACCCCGGAGGTCGCGACCACGAGCAGGCCGGGCCGCGCGAAGGCCAACGCGCCGCACTTGCCCCCCCAGTCCATGCCGATCTGCAAGGCCGGCTTCAGCCGGTTGCGCCGCAGCGGCTCGTCGACCCGCCACAGGAGGGTGGCCCCCCCGCTCGTCCCGATCGCCACCAGGCCGGCGCCGTCGGCGGCCAGCGCCGTCGCCCCGATCATGCGCTCGCTCGGGGAGGGGTCGAGCGTCTTCTCCACCGGGTCGAAGCCCACGACGCACACGAAGCCCCCCGAGTCCTGGCCGCTGGCCCGCCACTCGTGCTCGGCGCCCTCGGCGTCGCGGCCGGCGACCAGCAGCCGCCGGTCGTCGAGCCACACCACGTCCCACAGCTCGCGCCCCCCCCCGCCGACCTCGTCCGTCGAGGCCAGGAGCTCGGCGACCCCCGCCTGGAAGCGGAGCACCGTCAGCCGCCCGCCGTGGCGCGCGAACGCCACCAGCTCGCCGCGGATCGCCAGGCCCTGCGCGTCGGCGGTCTCCTCGAGCCAGGCGAGCTCGCCGTCGACCACGGCGGCAGCGCGCCGCCCCAGGCCGGTGACGAGGTAGGCGTTGGGCCCCAGCACCCCGACCCGGAAGGGCGCGAACCCGCGGAGGTCGAAGGCGGTGCGCTCGAGCTCCGTGCGCCAGGGGCTGACGCGCCGCGCGAGCCCCCCCGGGGTCGCGATCAGCAAGGACGCTCCGTCGAGGGCCACCGCGACCGGGCCGCGGGGGATCAGGGTGAAGGCCTCGAGGGGCGCCTCACTGCCCGCGACGGGAGCCGCTGGGTCGGGGCGCGCCGCGTCCACCGCCGGGGGCGGGGTCGGCGAGGCCTCGGGGAGCTTTGGCGGCCTCTGCGAGGCAGAGGCGCGGGGCGGCTCCCGCAGCACGAGGTAGGCGAGCAGACCCAGGGCAGCGCACAGGCACACGGCGCTCGCGAGGGCCCAGGTCCAGGCGGGCGCGCGGCGGCGCGAGCTCTGCGCCAGGTCCGCGGCGAAGGCGGCGGCGCTCGGGTGACGCAGCGCAGGGTCCTTCTCCAGGGCGCGCAGGCACACGGCCACCAGGTCCGCGGGCGCGCGGGGGTTGAGCTCCGTGGGCGGCGCCGGGGCCTCCGTCTGCAGCGCGGTCAGCGCCGCGATCAGCGAGCGGCCCTGGGTGCGCAGCGGCGGGACCCCGGTGAGCATGGCGTAGAGCAGCGCGCCCAGGCCGTAGACGTCGGCGCGCTCGTCGGCGGTGCGCGCGTCGACGGCCTGCTCGGGCGCCATGAACGCGGGGGTCCCGAGCACGGCGCCCGTGCGCGTGAGCTGCTCGGCCGCTTCCCGCCCCCGCGCGAGGCCGAAGTCGGCGACCTTGGCCACCCCCTCGGCGCTGAACAGCACGTTGTCGGGCTTGAGGTCGCGGTGCAGCACCCCCGCCCGGTGCGCGGCCGCGACCCCGGCCGCGACCTCACGCGCCACCCGCCGCGCCTCGTCGCCAGTCAGCGGCCCTCCGCGCAGGCGCTCGGCCAGCGAGCCCCCCGCGAGCAGCTCCTGCACGAAGTAGGGCTGCGGCCCCTCGAGCCGCGCGGCGTGCAGGCGCACCACGTGGGGGTGATTCAGCTCCGCGAGGGAGCGCGCCTCGCGCTGAAAGCGCGCGAGCTCCTCCGGCTCGGCGCCGTGCACGACCTTGAGCGCGTAGCGCTGCCCGGTGGCCTCGTGCCCGGCCTCCCACACCGCGCCCATGCCGCCTTGCCCGAGCAGCCGCAGCGGCACGTAGGGGGCGGTTCCCTGGGGAGGCTGCGCGCTCACTCCCCGATCCCGCGCACGTCGATCCAGTGCTGGAGCGCGTCGTAGAAGGCGTCCAGGTCGGGGTAGCGGTCGGCGCGCTTCTTGCTCAGCCCCCGCAGGCAGAGCTCGCTCAAAGACCGCGGAGGCGGCGGGCCCACGCCGAGGTCGACCTCGTGCGGCGGAACCGGCTGGAAGGTGCTCGCCGCGGTGGCGATCCCGGCCAGGTCCTCCAGGCGCGCGGCGCCGGTGAGGTAGTGGCGCAGGGTCAAGAGCTCGTAGAGGGTCGCCGCGAAGCTGTATTGGTCGGTGAGCGCGTCGGGGCGCATGCCCTTGAACAGCTCGGGGGCCATGTAGGCCGGCGTGCCCGCGATCTCCGACGCGCGGAAGGTGACCTCCTCGAGCCCGGGCCCCGCGACCTGGACCGGCTGGTTGGTCGAGCAGCTCAGGGCCTCGATGTTCGCCACCCCCCAGTCGACGAGGTAGACCTCGCCGTGGGCGCCCACCAGCGAGTTCTCGGGCTTCACGTCCTGGTGCACGACGCAGCGCTGGTGCGCGTAGCCGAGGGCGGCCGCGATCCGCAGCGCGATCTGCACCCGGCGCGGGAAGGTGTAGCTCGCGATCGCGTCCTCTTCGCCCGCCACCAGGCGGTCGATCACGTTCTTCAGCGGCTCGTGCCCGCGGATCAGCTTGCTGGTCATGAACGGCCGCCCGGCCCCGTCGCGCCCCACGTCGTAGACCGGGGGAATGTTGGGGTGGTCGAGCTGGCTCGAGATCTGCGCCTCGAGCGCGTACTGCCCGAGGGTCCGCTCGTCGGGGGCGTGCCCCAGCTTGAGCGCGACCTCGCGCATGAGCTCCCGGTCGCGCACGAGCCACACCGTGCCCATGGACCCCGCCCCCAGGCAGCGCAGGACCTCGTAGCGCTCGAGCTCGGGCGGGGGGCTCTCGACGCGGTCGCCGTCGGCGCCGACCCCGCCGGTGGCGTAGGGCCCCTGGTCGTCGAGGGTGAACGCCCAGTCGTGCCAGTCCCAGGTGGTCTCGTGCTCGTCCTTCACCGCAGCAAGCGCTCCTTGGCCTGCTGGAACTCCTCCTCGGTGAGGATCCCCTGCTGGCGCAGCCCCGCCAGCCGCTCGAGCTGCTCCACGAGGTCCCCCGGGTCGGCCGGCGGCTCCGCCTCGGCCGGCGCCTTGGCGGAAGCCTCGGCCGGCGCCGCGGCGACGGGCTGCGGCGAGCGCTCCTCGCGGACCTCGTCGCCGAAGCCGATCGTCTTCGCCTGCGCCGCCGGCGCCGCGGGCTCGCCCTTGGCGGGGAGCGTGATCGTGATCTTCTGCCGCGCCCCCTGGGGCGGCGCCGGCGCCCCGGCCGCCGCCGGCGCGGGGCGGGGGG
>JAGQRJ010000591.1 GCA_020425635.1 Planctomycetota bacterium
GATCTCCCGGCGCTCGACCTCGCCCAGGCGCAGCGCCACCGGCGCGACCGGGCCGCGGGGTCCCAGGGCCAGGGCCAACGCCCAAACCGCGTCGCTGGGCGCGGGCGTTCGGGTGAGCTCGCCCAGCTGCGCGAGGGTGTCGGTGCGCACGTCGGCCGCGCGGAAGGGCTCGCTCTCGAGCAGCCGCGCGAGGTAGCCCTGGTTGGTCGCGACCCCGAGGGCCACCGTCTCCTCCAGGGCGCGGCGTAGCCGGCGCCGGGCCTCTTCGCGGGTCGCGCCCACGGCGATCAGCTTGGCGAGCATGGGGTCGTAGTGCGGGCTGACCCGGTCGCGCGGGTTCAGCGCGTGGTCGCAGCGCACCCCGGCCCCCGCGGGGGGACGCCAGGCCAGCAGCTCTCCGGCCTGGGGCAGGAACCCCTCGGCCGGGTCCTCGGCGTAGAGTCGGGCCTCGAGCGCGTGCCCTCGCGGGACGAGCTCCGCCTGGGTCAGGCCGAGGGCCTCGCCGGCGGCGACGCGCAGCTGCAGCTCGACCAGGTCGACCCCGTAGACGAGCTCGGTCACCGGGTGCTCGACCTGCAGCCGCGTGTTCATTTCGAGGAAGTAGAACGCCCCGTCCTCGGCGAGGAGGAACTCCACCGTGCCCGCGCCGACGTAGCCGATCGCCTCGGCGGCCGCGACCGCGGCGGCGCCCATGCGCGCGCGCAGCTCGGGGTCGACGACGGGCGAGGGGCACTCCTCGATCACCTTCTGGTAGCGGCGCTGCGCCGAGCACTCGCGCTCGCCGAGGTGCAGCACGCGCCCATGGCCGTCGGCGAGGACCTGGACCTCCACGTGCCGCGCGCGCTCGACGAGCTTCTCCAGGAGCAGGCGCCCGTCGCCGAAGGCGTTCGTCGCCTCCGAGCGCGCGCCGGCGAGGGCCGCCTCGAGCCCGTCGGGGCCCTCGACGCGGCGCATGCCGCGCCCGCCGCCGCCGGCCGCGGCCTTGACCAGCAGGGGGTAGCCGATCGCCGCGGCCGCCTCGCGGAAGCTCGCCGCGTCCTGGGCCTCGCCCTGGTAGCCGGGCACGCAGGGGACCCCGGCCTCGAGCATGCGCGCCTTGGCGCGGGCCTTGTCGCCCATGAGCTCGATCGCCTCGGGGGGCGGACCCACGAAGGTCACCCCCGCCCAGGCGCAGGCCTGGGCGAACTCCGCGCGCTCGCTGAGGAAGCCGTAGCCCGGGTGCACCGCGTCGGCCCCCGTGGCGTTGGCGGCGACCAGGATCGCCTGGGCGTCGAGGTAGGACTCCCCCACCGCGGGCGGCCCGATCCGCACGGCCTCCTCGGCCTGCCTCACGTAGGGGGCGTCGCGGTCGGCGTCGCTGTAGACCGCGACGCAGGGGTAGCCCAGCGCCTGCGCGCTCTTCAGCACGCGGGCCGCGATCTCTCCGCGGTTGGCGATCAGGAGCTTGCGAAAGGGCGGCACGCGGCGCTCGCTAAATGAACTTGCGCGGAGGGAGCAGGTTCTTCAGTTTGCAAATGATCCCGAGCATGATCTCGTCGGCCCCGCCCCCGATCGACATCAGGCGCATGTCGCGGAAGGCGCGGCACACGTTCGACTCCATCATGTAGCCCATGCCGCCGAAGAACTGCAGACAGTTGTCGGCGACCTCGCGCGCCAGACGCCCGGCCTTGAGCTTGGCCATGGAGGCCATGAGGGTCACGTCCTCGTCGGCGACGTAGAGCTCGGTCGCGCGGTAGACGAGCGCGCGCAAGGCCTCGGTCTCGGTCAACAGTTCGGCCAGCTTGAAGTGCACGACCTGGTTGTGGAGCACCGGGCGGCCGAAGGCCTTGCGCTGGCGGGTGTAGTCGACGGTCTCCTCGATCACGGCCTCGAGCCCCTTGATCACGCTCGCCGCGCCCCACAGCCGCTCCTCCTGGAACTGGAGCATTTGCATCATGAAGCCCTGCCCCTCCTCGCCGATCCGATAGCGCTGGGGCACGCGCACGTTCTCGAAGAAGATCTGCGCGGTGTCGGAGCTGCGCATGCCGAGCTTGTCGAGCTTCTTCGCGCGCTCGACGCCCGGGGTGTCGAGCGGCAGGATCACCAGCGACTTGTTCGCGTGCGAGGGGCCGTCGCTGGTGTTGACGAGGGTGCACATCCAGTCGGCCTGGGTGCCGCTGGTGATCCACATCTTCCCGCCGTTGATCACGTAGTCGTCGCCGTCCTTGCGGGCGGTGGTCTCGATCGCGGCCACGTCGGAGCCGGCCACGACCTCGCTCACCCCCACGCAGCCGACCAGGTCGCCGGCGATCGAGGGGCGGAGGAACTCCTCGCGCAGCGCGTCGCTGCCGAAGCGCGCCAGGGCCGGGGTGCACATGTCGGTGTGCACGCCGATCGCCATCGGCGGGCCGCCCGCGGTGCAGCGCCCGAGCTCCTCGGCCATCACGATCGCGAAGGAGTAGTCGAGGCCGGCGCCGCCGAACTCCTCGGGCTTGGTCAGGCCGAGCAAGCCCAGGTCTCCGAGCTTCTTCATGACCTCGTGGGCGGGGAAGATCCCCGCCTCCTCCCAGGCCTCGATGTTCGGGTTGAGCTCGTTGTCGACGAAGCGCGCGACGGTCGCGCGGATCATGTCGTGCTCGTCGGTGAACTGCATGCTTACCCCCTGGCTACTCCGTAGCTGTTCGGCGCCAGCTCGCGCCGCTCGGCCTCCCAGCAGGTGCGCAGGGCCTGGCCCAGCACGTGCCGGCTGTCTCGTGGGTCAATGATCCCGTCGTCCCACACCCGCGCGGTGGCGAACAGCGCGTGGGCCTCGTCGTCGACCTGCCTGCGCAGCACCGACGCCATGCGCTCGAGGGCGTCCTCGTCGGGGGACTGCCCCTGCCGGGCCAGCTTGGCGCGGGTCACGAGCTTCATGACCGTGGCGATCTGCTCGCCCCCCATGACCGCGACCTTGGCCGTCGGCCAGGCGAAGAGGAAGCGCGGCTCGAAGGCGCGCCCGCACATGCCGTAGTTGCCCGCGCCGTAGCCGCCGCCCACGATCAAGGTCAGCTGGGGCACGGTGGCGTTGCTCACCGCCTGGATCATCTTCGCGCCGTGCTTGACCGCCCCGCCCTGCTCGGCCTCGGTGCCGACCATGTAGCCGGTCGTGTTCTGCAGGTAGACCAGCGGGAGCCGCGCCTGGCAGCAGAGCTGGATGAACTGCGCGACCTTCACCGAGCACGAGGGCAGGAGCGGCCCGTTGTTGGCCACCACCCCGCAGGCGAGGCCCTCGAGCTTGGCGTGCCCGCACACCGTGTTGGGCCCGAAGCCGGGCTTGAACTCGAGGAACTCCGAGCCGTCGACGAGGCGCGCGATCAGCTCGCGCGCGTCGTAGGGCTGGCGCGCGTCGGTGGGCACCACGCCGCACAGCTCGGCGGGGTCGTAGCGCGGCGGCTCCCCCGCGGGGGGCGCGGGGGGCAGGTCGCGGTCCCAGCTCAAGCTCGCCATGAGCTCCCGCGCGAGGGCCACGGCGTGGGCGTCGTCCTCGGCGAGGTACTCGGCCGTGCCCGAGACGGTGGCGTGCATGAGCGCGCCGCCGAGGGCCTCCTCCTCGGCCTCTTCGCCGATCGCGGCCTTGACCAGCGGCGGCCCCGCGAGGAACACCCGCGCCTTGTCGCGGACCATGATCGCGTAGTCGCTGAGCCCGGGGACGTAGGCCCCGCCCGCGGTCGACGAGCCGTGGACCACGGTCACCTGGGGCAGCCCCGCCGCGGAGGCCCGCGCCATGTTGCGGAAGACCTTGCCGCCCTCGACGAAGAGCTCCGACTGGTAGAGCAGGTTCGCCCCGCCGCTCTCGACGAGGCTGATCGAGGGCAGCTTGTTCTCCCAGGCGATCCGCTGGGCCCGGAGGCTCTTCTTGAGCCCCATGGGGGTGATCGAGCCGCCCTTGATCGCGCTGTCGTGCACGAGGACCATGCAGCGCACCCCGCTCACGAAGCCCACGCCGCACACGTTGCCGCCGCCCAGGGGCTGCTCGCCGTCGTCGTCGTGGAGTCCGAGCCCCGCCAGGGGGCTGAGCTCGAGGAAGGGCGCCCCCGGGTCGAGCAGGCGCGCGAGGCGCTCCCGGGGCAGGAGCTGCCCGCGCGCGGCGAACTTCTCCGCCGCGCGGGCCGAGCGCTCGCGGACCTTGCGCTCGAGGTCACGCACGCGCTCGACCTCGGCCAGCATGTCGGCCCGGTTGGCGAGGAAGGCCTCGCTCGCGGGGTCGATCGTGGAGGTCAGGACGGGCACGCAGGGCTCCTGGGAGCTGAGTTTAGGCGCACCAACGATACCGCGTCCGCCCCGAGAGTGGGCCGCGGAGCCTCCGCGCCCGTGCAGCCCTGGCCGGCCCCCGGAAGACGTCTCAGCCTGGGTTCGGGGCGCTCGCGCACCAGCGGTTGGGCTGCCCTGAACCAAAGCCGACGCCGCGGCGTGTAGTGTGCGGGGAGCCCGCAGGGGCGACGGTCGGATCGGGGGTAGGGGTGCGCACGACGGTTTGGCTCCTCGCGCTGCTGGGCGCGAGCGCGGTGTGGGGCCAGGACCCCCGGGTCTACGACCTCAGCGGGCTGGAGCCCGAGCTCCCGGCCTGGTCGCCGCTGGGGGTCCCGCGGCTCGACCGGGGCTCCCAGGGGAGGCTGGAGCCCCGGCGCAGCGAGCGCGAGGGCGCGCTGGAGGCGGTCGCCGTCGTGGTCGAGCGGGCTGCGGAGCTCGGGGCCGTGGAGCAGTCGGGGCTGCGGCTGCTGACCACCTCCGCCGAGGCCGCCGCGGTGCTCGAGCGCGGGCTCGAGCCGCTGCGCGCCCAGCTGCGCGACCTGCCCCTGGTGCGGGTCTCGCTGGTGCCGCTCGAGGCCGGCGAAGCCGAGCGCCTCGCGCTGGGCCCGCTCTCCGAGGCCGACGCGGCGCGCTTCGCGAAGCGGGCGCCCCTCGCGCGGCTCAGCGCGCGTCCGCGCGGGGGCTGGCTCAACGCGCGCAGCGTCCGCGGACAGGAACAGGTCGTCGGCTACGAGGTCGACCAGAGCGGCGCGGTGCCGGTGCGCACGGCGACCCTCCGCCGCGTCAGCGCGGGGTGCGCGGCGCGGCTGCGGGTCCGCCGCCGCGCCGACGGTGCGTTCTGGGTCGAGGGGGTGATCGAGTGCGCGCGTCCGCTCGACGGCGCGCGGGTCACCTTCGACGGGCTGCCCCTCGACCTGCCTGCCGCCGATCGGCTGCGCGTCGTGGGGGCCTGGGGGGTGCCCGGCGGCCCGCCCGTGCTGTTGGCGGCGTGCTCCCTGCCGAGCCCCACCGGCTTCGGGAGCTGGGGCCTGTGCCTGCAGGTGCTGGCCGGCCCCCCGCCGGGGCTCGGCGGCGCGGCGGGCGCGGGCCCCTTCGTGTGGCGGCACGACGTGTCGGCGCTGCTCCCGGCGAGCTACGCCGCGGTCGACGTGGACGACCCCTTCGCCGGGGCGCGAGACACCCGCGGCCAGGTCGAGGCCTTGATCGAGGAGCGCCTCGAAGACGACTCGCGCGACCCGACGCAGGAGCGGCTCGCCGAGCTGCTCGACCGCGAGGACCTGCCGCCGGTCCGCGAGCGCGACCACGACGGGACCTCGCTCTACGCCGCCGGGGACCGCGCGGAGCAGCTCCGCCTCGCCCAGCTCCTGGCGTCGCGCCGGCTCCCCGAGCGGCGCCTGCGCCTGCGGCTCGACTCGGAGGAAGGCGCCGCGGGCGCCGTGCTCCGGGTGTTGGCCCTCGAGGGGCGCCCGCTGCGGGTGGTGCTCGCGCGCGAGCGCAACGCGCTGGTGAGCAGCGAGCTCCTGGGGAATGGCTGTGGCTCCGACGGACCCGAGACGGTGGCCGTCCCCGTGCTCGAGGTCGTGGTCGGGGGCTTCGACCTGCGGCTCGAGGCGCAGGCTGCAGAGGAGGTCGACGTCGAGGGCGCGCTGTGCGCCGTGCTCGCCGAGAGGCCCCTCGCGACCCGCTGGGGCGAGTTTTCGCAGCTCGAGCGCCAGCGCTTGCAGCTCTCGGCCCACGGAGTGTGCGCCGCCGGGGACCGCGTCGCGCTCGGCGCCGGGCCCTGGGCGGCGGGGGTCGCCCGGGCGACCCTGGAGGTGGAGCGGTGAGGCGCGCGATCGCGTTGGCGTGCGTGGCCGCTTGCCTCAGCGCCGCGGCCCAGGACGCAGACCCGGGGGGGCGCTACGAGCAACGGATCGCGGACCTCGTGCTCGCCCCGCGGGGAGCAGAGGTCGAGCGCGTCGGGCTGAACCCAAGGCTGCACGAGGGAGACGCGGCGCTCTACTTCGACGAGGACCCCGAGGGGCTCTACGCGCCCTTCGCGCTCGAGGTCGCGCTGCGGCGCCTGCTGGGCTTCGACGCGCTGGAGGTGCGCGTCGACGAGGAGACCGGGGTGCTCCTGGCGCGGACGAGCCCGGGCGGGCGCGGGCGCCTCGACCGGCAGCTCGCCTGGCTGCGCGCGGTCGAGCGCCAGCGGGTCGAGGTGCGCCTGCGGGCCTACCTGCTCGAGGCTTGGCCCGGGGCGGAGCTCCGCCCCGGCGCAGCGCTGAGCCCGGAGGCGGCCCGCGCCCTCGCCTCCCAGCGGCCGTGGGCGGAGCTCGAGGTCTCGCTGCCGGACGGGGTGCGGGTGGCGGGGGTCGCGCTGCGGCGCGAGCTCGCGTTCCTCGGCGACTACGAGGTCAACCAGACCGGGGTCGTCCCGGTCTTGAACCCCCAGCGCAGCGTGTTTCGCGAGGGCCTGTGGGCCGCCTTGCGCCTCTCGCGCATGCCCGCCGAGGCGCGCGCGGTGCTCGAGTTCGACCTCGGCTTCGCGCGGCACGAGGGCGCCGAGCAGGTCGAGTTTCGCCCAGGCCTGCCGCTCGTGCTCCCGCGCTGGTCGGAGTTGGCGGCCGAGGGGAGCTGCGTGGTGACCGGGGCGCGGACCCTCGTCCTCGCGGCGGTCCAGGACACCGACGGGGCCGGCGACGGGCGGGCGCTCGTGATCACCGCGGAGGTCGGCGCCCTGCCGCCCGCGCTCGCGCCCCCCGACGAAGCCGTGGTCCTGCGGCGCTACGCCTGGGGCGCCCTCGACCGCCCCCGACGCGACGCGGCCGACAGCGGCCTCTCGCTGGACGAGGGCGGGCCGTGGAGCAGCGACCAGCGCCGGGAGCGAATCGCGGAGGCCTTGCCGGGTGCCGTCGACCCCGAGCGTTGGAGCGACGAGAGCTTCGTCACGCAGTGGACGAGCGGGTTGGTGGTGTGTCAGGCGGGGGCGACCCAGCGGCGCGTGGCCGAGCACCTGCAAGCCTCGTGGGCGCAACGCCAGCGCACGGTCGGCCACTGGCTGCAGGTGGTGCGCGCAGGGGGCGAGCCGCGCGCCCGCCTGGCGGTGGCGGCGTGCGAGGGGTGGCCCGGCTCGATCGCCTGGCAGCGCAAGCAGGCCTGCCTGAGTGAGGTCGAGCGCTCGGCGGGCGCGGTCAGCGTGCGCTTCCGCGACCCTGGGGACGATCCGCTGGTCAAGACCTTCGCCCACGGACTCACGCTGGAGGTCCAGGGCGTCGAGGTCGGGGGGTCGCTGCGCGTGCACGTCGACCTTCGCCGGCGCGCGCTGGAAGCGGGGCAGGAGCGCGTGCGCACCCCTTGGGGCGAGCTGACCCGACCGGTGGAGGGGTGGAGCTGGCGCGTAGAGGAGTCCGTCCGCCAGGGTCGGGGCCCAGCGCTCGCGGGCGAAGTGCGCGCCCCCGGAGCGCCGACCCTGCAGGTCCGCCTCGACAGCCGCATGGAGGGATCGAAGTGAGCGCCTCGGGGGTCGCGGTCAGGCTGGCGGCGTTGATCGGCTGCTGCGTGACGGGGCTCGCCGCCCAGGAGGGTGAGCGGCCGCGTCAAGCGACCTACGAGCTGGTGGTTCCTCGGGCGGGGAGCAGGGAGACCACCCCTCTGGCGGACTGGGACCGCCTCGCCCAGGGCGGTGTGCTCCTGTTCGACGACGAGTCCGAGGGCACGGTCTACGACCGGCTCGAGGCGCAGCTTCGGCTCGCGCTGACCGGGATCGACGAGGGCACGCTGGAGCTCCAGGTCGTCGAGCGCAGCGAAGGCGCGCTGGTGATCGACGCGGTCGGGAGCGAGGCGGGGCACGCGGCGCTGCGCGCGGCCCTGGAAAGGCTGCAGCAAGCCCTCGACGCGGCCACCCTCCGCTTCCAGGTGAGATTGCTGCGCGCGGCTCCGGGAGGGGAGGCCGTCGAGGTCGCCCGCCTGCGCGCGCGACTGCAAGACGGCGGCGAGGGAGGCGCCCGCGTGCTCCGACCGCACGCGTGGTTGAGCTACGAGCAGGACTCGAGCGGGGCGTTCCCTCGCGTGCGCCCGGTCGTGGTCCCGCTGCACGAAGGCCTCCTGGTCTCGCTCGCGGCGCGTCGCGCGAGCGACTCCTCGCTGGAGGTCCACGCCGAGCTCGCCTACGTGAGCCCGGGCGCCGAGCCCACGCAGGTCGCCTGGCCCCTGGCTGGGCCACAGACCTTGCCCGAGTTCGTGCGCTTCTCGTGCGACACGACCCTGCGCCTTACGGCCGGCGAGGCGGTCGCCGTGGCCGAGCGCGTCGAGCCAGACGGAGCCCGGGTCTGGTTCGAGCTGGAGCTCCTCGCCGCGGAGGCCGGCCCGGCACAGCGTGAGCTGTGTTTGGGCCTCGCCTCCGACCTGCAGCCCGGCGCGAACGTCCCCTGGTACGACCCGCTCGACCGGCCGCAGCGCGGGGGCGGCGGCGCGGGGGCTGGCGGCTTCAGCTTCGAGGAAGAGCCCCTGCGCAGTGGGCCGCTCGAGCTGGTCGAGCAGCTCGTGCGCGTGGAGTTCGGCCGCTGGGTGCTGCCTGGGAACCAGGCCCAACGAGACGCCGCGGTCGCGCTGGATCGCGCCTGGGCCGCCGCCCACCCCGGGCGCGCGCTCGAGCTCGCCTGGGGCACACCGCGCGGCCCGGGCGCCGCCGCGGGCACCGCGCTCCCGGTGGGCGTCGCGCGGCGCGTGAGCCTGCAGGTCGTGACCGGGCGCTGCGCCCGCCTGGTCGCGGGGGGTGAGGTGATCGCCTTGCAGGGCGTGCATTCGGTGATCGCGGGCCCCGAGGGGGAGCCCCCCCAGCGGGCGGACGTTCCGCTCTATGGGAGCCCCAAGCACGGCGCCGAGGTCGCGGTCACCGCCCTGGCCGACGGTGTGCTCTCGGTGTCGTGGAGCCTCGCCGATCCGCCGGAGCGCGAGCTGCGCGAGGTCGGCGGGTTCCCCCTGACCTTCGACCGGCGCTGGGGCTGGCAGGGCGAGGCCGAGCTGACCCTCGAGGGCGCGGCCTGGACCCTCGTGGGCGAGGCCCAGCGCCCCGACGGAGCGCCGGTCGCGCTCTACGCGCGCTATGCGCCGGAGTGAGCGACGCCTAGCCCGCAAAGCTCACCACGAAGGGGTGAGCTTGCGGGGTAGCCGCCTGCGAAGCAGGCGGGCTGCGCCGGAGCGAGTCGACGGCTCTGCCGCCGCGAGCGAGGCGCAAGCGACAGTGTGTACCCGGCCGCAGGCCGGGTCTCACTGTCTTGAACAACACTGCTGGCCGCACTTCGAATCCACGAGCGGAGCGAGTGGTGAGAAGTGC
>JAGQRJ010000592.1 GCA_020425635.1 Planctomycetota bacterium
CCTCGCGAGCCACAGCGCCCGGCTCGACGGCGGGGCGACCCGCGAGGCGGTCGCGCGCACGATCGTGGGCTCGGCCGAGCACCTGCGAGCGCGGGTCACCGCCGACTACCAGGCGCACCTGGGCCGAACGCCGAGCGTCGCCGAGCGCGACGCCGCGGTCACCGCGCTGCAGGGCGGGCGGCGCTGGGAGGAGCACGCCGTGGGGCTCCTGGCCTCGGCCGAGCACCGCGCGCGCTACCCCAGCGACCGCGCCTTCGTCGAGCAGCTCTACCTCGTCGTGCTCGGGCGCCCGGGTGAGGCGGCGGGGGTCCAGGCTCACCTCCAGGCGCTGCGGTCGGGCAGCTCGCGCGCGGTCGTCGCGCGTGGCTTCCTCGACAGCGTCGAGCGCCGGCGGAAGCTCGCCGCGGAGGCCTACCAGGCCTTCCTCGGCCGCGCGCCGACCGCCGCCGAGCGCGACGCGGCGGTCCAGACCCAGGCCGCGCACGGACACGCCGGGCTCTGGATCGAGCTCCTCGCGGGGGGCGACTACTTCGCCCGCAACCGCTGACGCGGGGCGGGGGCGCTGCTGCGGAGTGCGGGCTAGCCCTCGAGGATCGCGCGGATCGCGGCGACGGCGCGCTCGAGGTCGTCGTTGACCACGCGGTGGTCGTAGAACTCGGCCTCGGCGAGCTCTTCGCGGGCCCGCTGCAGCCGACGCTCGAGGACCTCGCCCGTGGTGTCGCCGCGGCGACCGAGGCGGGCGCGGAGCGTCTCCTCCCAGGGCTCGGGGGGCAAGAGGAAGATCGTCGTCAGCGCCAGGCCGCGCTCGCGGAGCTGCTCGGCGCCCTGCACGTCGACGTTGAGCAGCACGTGCTTGCCCTGGGCGAGGATCCCCTCGACCTCCGCGCGCAGCGTGCCGTAGCGGTTGCCGCCGTAGACCTCGGCCCACTCGAGGAAGGCTCCGTCCGCGATCTTGCGGTCGAAGGCCTCGCGGCTGAGGAAGTGGTACTCGACGCCGTCTTGCTCGTTGCCGCGCTTGGGGCGCGTCGTGGCCGAGACCGAGAGCTCGAAGTCGTCGTCGGCGAGCAGCCGCTCGCAGACCGTCGACTTGCCCACGCCGGAGGGGCCCGAGACGACGACCGCGCGCCCGCTCACTCGACGTTCGCCGCCTGCTCGCGCACGCGGTCGACCCAGATCCGCAGCTCGAGCACGTGCTGCAGGAGCTGGGTGTCGGCGTTCTTGCTCGCCATGGTGTTGGCCTCGCGGTGGAGCTCCTGGGCGAGGAACTCCAGCCGCCGCCCCACGAGCGCGCCGCTCTCCAGGGCCTCGCGGAACTGCTCCAGGTGGCTGCGCACGCGGACCAGCTCTTCGGCGACGTCGGCCTTCTCGGCGAGGAGCGCGGTCTCGCGGGCGAGGTCGCCCGCCGCCACCTGCCGCCCTTCGAGCAGCTGGGTGACCCGCTCGAGCAGGCGCGCGGCTTGCTCCTTGGACGCGGGGCCGCGGCGGGCCTCGATCGCCTGGACCTCGACCTCGATCGCGCTCAGCGCCTGGTCGAGGTCGCGGGCGAGGGCGGCGCCTTCTTGCTCGCGCATGCGCACCAGCTCCGCCAGGGCCTTGCGCACGGCCTCCTCCACGACTGGGGTCAGCGTGGCGCCGTCGGGTCCCTCCGAGGGGGACACGACCCCGGGCAGGAGCGCGGCCTGCGCGACGTTCGGCGGCCCCTGCCCGAGCTCGGAGGCGACCTTCTCCAGCTGGCCCATGAAGCGCAGCAGCGTGGCCTCGTCGAGCTCGTAGCGCGCGCCGCTCGAGGAGCCCCAGCTGTAGCGCAGGTTGAGCGTGGCCGAGCCGCGCTTGAGCTCTTCCTTGAGCAGGGCCTCGACCCCGCGCGACGCGCTGAGGAGCACGTCGGGGACGCGCGAGGTGAGCCGGAAGTGCTTGTGGTTGACGCAGCGCAGCTCGGCCTCGACGGCGTCGCCGCCCGGGCCGTCGGCGCGGCCTGCGCCGAAGCCGGTCATGGAGCGCAGGGAGGTCACCGCGGCGCTCCCGGGCGCTCTACTTCTCGCCGCCAGCGTCGCCGGTGCCGCCCGTGTCGCCGGCGCCGCCACCGTCGCCCGTGCCCTCGCTGCCCTCGCCGCCAGCGCCCTTCTCGTCGTCGGGCACCGAGAGGCCGGGGTCGTTCTTGTTCTTGGAGGCGGTGACCGAGCGCTTCATGCGGTAGTTCTGCATGACGCTGAGGAAGATCGCGAGGATCATGAACAGGGCCGCGCAGACCGCGGTCGCGCGCTTCCAGGTCATGTCCGCCTTCGCGCCAAAGGCGGTGTCGACCGCGCCGCCGCCGAAGGCTCCGCCGAGGCCGCCGCCCTCACCCTTTTGGATCAGGACCACGAAGCAGAGGAACAGAGACGCGATCACGTAGACGATCGAGCAGACGACGATCAGGGTGTCCATGGGTCACCTGGCCACGCAGGCCACGAATGCGCGGGCCCTGGGGCCCGGTGGGTTGTCAGCTTGCCTTGAGCACGCCTTGAACGATCTTGAGGAACGACTCTGCCTCGAGGCTGGCGCCACCGACCAGGGCTCCGTCGATCCCTGGGGTGCTCGCCAGCTCGGCTATGTTACCCGGCTTTACGCTTCCGCCATACAGCACGGGGACCTGCGACCCGTTGGGGTCGAAGGAGGCCAGGCGCTCGTGGATCCAGCCGTGGACCTCGCCCGCCTGGGCCGGGGTCGCGACCTGGCCGGTCCCGATCGCCCACACGGGCTCGTAGGCGACGATCAGCCGCCCGAGGGCCGAGCCCTTGACCCCCTCGAGCACGGCGTCGAGCTGCCCGAGGACGACCTCGCGCGCGCGCCCGGAGTCGCGCTCGGCGAGGGTCTCGCCCACGCAGGCCACGGCGCTCAGGCCCGCGCCCAGCACCCGGTTGACGGTGCGCGTGACCTGGGGGTCGTCGACGCCGAACACGCGGCGGCGCTCGGAGTGGCCGACGATCACCCGGCGCACGCCGACCGACGCGAGCTGCTCCACGCTCACCGCGCCGGTGAAGGCGCCCTGGGGCTCGGGGTGGCAGGCCTGGGCCACGAGGTCGACGCGCGCGTCGGCCCCGCCGATGGCCTGCCCGACGGGCACCAGGAAGGGATAGGAGGGGGCGATCCCGACCCCGACCCGCGCAGGGTCCCACTCGAAGCCGCCGAGGCCTTCGGCGACGGCGCTGGCCAGCGCCACGGCCTCGGCCGCGGTCAGGTGCAGTTTCCAGTTGCCGATCACCAGCCGTTGCGGCATGGCTCCTCCAAGACCCCGTACACGGGAACGGGCTCCTCAGAGAGGAGCCCGAATAGCGGGGGCAGGATTCGAACCTGCGACCTCCGGGTTATGAGCCCGACGAGCTACCTGGCTGCTCTACCCCGCGCCGTAGGCCGAGGAGTATACGATGACTCTTGGGGCTGTCAACTCGGGACTTCGGGTCAATCCTGGATTGGGAGCGGCGCCGGCTCGGCGCCCAGCAGCGCCTCGTTGCTCACGAGCACGTCGAGCACGTCGAGCCGCTCGCACACGCAGG
Source organism: Planctomycetota bacterium (assembly GCA_020425635.1). Lineage (GTDB taxonomy): Bacteria > Planctomycetota > J058 > J058 > J058 > JAGQRJ01. The sequence goes on from JAGQRJ010000592.1 coordinate 3,537, forward strand.
CCACGCCCAGGGTCGCGCTCAGCGAGGGCGTGGTCCGCCCCTCGTCCCCCGAGACGAACTCCTTGACGTAGGTGCCGCTCTGACACACCAGGTCGAGGACGAAGGTCTGCGGGTGGGGCTGGGCGTGGAGCGAGAGCTCGAGGACCTGGCGGCGGCGGACCTTGTCGACGCGGCGGTGCGAGACCCGGGCGGGGGTGCGCTGCTCGAGGGTCACCCCGCTCAGGGCCTCCAGCTTCGCGAGCGCCGCGGGCTCCAGCGGGCGCTCGGCGCGACACAGCGCCCGGTAAGCCTTGTCGGTCACCCAGCCCTTGAGCCGCGCCACCAGGTTGCCGTCGACGAGCTGCAGCTCCTCGGCGATCTCGACCCGCCCCGCGAGGGCCTGATTGAGCTCGGCGCGGAGCGCGGTCAGGTCTGCCGTGCGCCGCCGGGGCCGCTTGAACTCGAGCACGAAGGGCCGGCCGCGTCCGAGGCACTGCACGTCGACGTCTTCGCGGCCGAGCCCGTGCAGCGCGAACTCTCGCGAGGCGTAGGCCTCGGCGAAGGGCGCCGCGAGCAGCTCCTCCACCGAGTCGGGGAAGCGACGCCCCGTCCCCCGGCAGGGGGCGCAGGTCGCGCGCTTGGCGCCGCGGTTCCTGCACGTCCCGCAGCGCCAGTGGGTCTCGGTCTGCGTCAGGTCGCGGGCGAGCTTGCGGTAGCGCCCGTAGAGGTAGATCGAGCGCACCGTGGGCGTGACCCAGTCGCGCTCGGGCTCGTAAATGAAGACCACGTCGGCGCGGCGGAAGGCCACGCTGCGCTCGGGCCAGAGCGCCTCGAGCGCGAGCCCCACCTGGCGCTTGAGCTCGCGCTTGAACGCGTCGGAGGCGTCGCGGCTCTGGACCCCCACCAGGAAGGTGCGGAACTCGAGCTTCGCCGCCACGCGTTCGCAGGCCGCGACCGCCTTCGCGGTCAGCGCCTCGGGGATTTCGCTGTCATCGAGCTCCACGCCGAGAGTGTAAGGGATCCACGGCTCGGCGCCCGCGCGACTCCGGAGACACGACAAAACCGCAACTCCACAGGGGTTGGGGGTTGCGGGAGAGGCTCCGCGCTGGTCGAATCTTGGGCCACCCCGAGGAACCGGTGAGCGCCCCCGCGTGTACCCCCAGCAACCTGGACCGAGCCATCGCACCCCACGCGACGAAGACGACGACGAAGGCTTCTACGACCCCTTGGAGTCGGACGAAGGCCAAGACGACGACTTCGGCTTCGAGGACGACGACTCGCCCCTGGCTGAGGAGGGCGACGACGCGTTCGACGACAGCTTCGACGATCAGGACGACGGCGAACCCTTTGCAGCACCCAGCGACGAACCCGACGACCCGTTCTGAGCCGCTCGCTGGCTCGGTGGCCGTGGTCGTGATCGGCGACGAGCTGCTGGCTGGCAAGATCCAGGACGAGAACCTGACCTACCTGGCGCGGGAGCTCCGCGCGCTGGGCGCCGACCTCACCTGCGCGCTGTTCGTGGGCGACACGCTGCAGGCGATCGCCGACGGGCTCGACTACGCCTGCGCCCGCGCCGAGCGCGTGCTGACCACCGGCGGGATCGGGCCGACCCACGACGACCGGACCCTCGCCGCGGTGGCCGCCCACGGGGGCGTGCCGCTGGTGCGCGACCCGACCCTCGAGCGCGCGGTCCACGCGCACTACCCCGACCCGAGCCCCGACGTGCTCTCCATGGCCGACGTGCCTCAGGGCGCCGAGCTGATCTACCCGGTCGACTTCTACCTCCCGATCGTGAGGCTCGGGCAGGTGCACGTGTTCCCCGGGGTGCCCGGCGCGCTGCGGCTCTTGTTCGCGGCCTGGAAGGGCGCGCTGCAGGCGACGCCCTACGCCAGCGAGCGCTGCTACCTCGACGCCGACGAGGGCGAGGTCGCCCCCGTGCTGCGCGCCGTCCAGGAGCGCCACCCCCAGGTCGCGATCGGCAGCTACCCTCGCTTCGACGACGGCGCGCCCTACCGCGTGCTCGTGACGCTCGACGCCAAAGACCCGCAGGCCGTTTCGGCCGCCACCGAGGACATGACCGCGAGCCTGACTCGAGCTTGCGGCCACCAGGCCCTCCGTTTCCCCCCCGAGTCAACCGCAGCCAGCCCCCCCACCGAGGCTGGCTAGAGGAGCCCCCATGGCCTACGACCAATACCTCGTCAACCGCATCAAAGGCGCCGTGCGAGCCCGAGACCTGCAGAAGGTCGAGGAGCTGTGGGTCGACCTCCAGGCCTCGACCACCCCGCTCGGCAGCCTGAAGGTGTTCTTCGAGACGGCGGCCGAGGTCGCCGAGCGCGGCGACAAGGAGCGGGCCGCCGAGCTGCTCTTGCTCCTGCGCCAGGACCTCAAGAACGAGGGCCGGGAAGACGAGCTGTTCGAGGTCTTGCGCCGCGCGGTCGGCTACTCCGGCCGGGTGCGCGCGGTGCGTGAGGACCTCGTGGCGCAATACCGCCGGGTCTACGGCGAGCGCCCCGGCTTCGAGGCCGTGCTCAGCCGCACCGACCTCGCCGGCGAGGGCAGCGTGCGTCAGTCGGTCCAGGCCCTGGACGAGGCGTTCTCGTTCACCGAGGGGGACTTCGTGTTCCACACCCGCGGCTGGGGCGTGGGCAAGGTGATCGAGGCGCACCCCGAGACCGGGGAGTTCGTGATCGACTTCGAGCCGGGGCAGCCCCAGGGCAAGCGCATGGACGCGGGCATGGCGCTCAAGTCCCTCGAGCGCCGCGGGGCCGACGACCTCGACGTGCTGCTCTGGCAGCGGCCGGAGCGCGTGTCGGAGCTGGCGCAGGAGGAGCCCCTCGAGCTGCTCAAGAGCGCGCTGCGCGCCTCGGGCGGCAAGCTCCAGGCCCGCGACCTGCGCGACCGCCTGACCCCCGTGATCGAGAAGTCCGGCTGGACCAAGTTCTGGGCCAAGGCGCGCAAGCTCGCCAAGCACGACCCGCAGATCGAGGTCGGGCCCGCCCCGCGCTCGGTGATCCAGCTGCGCGAGGAGGAGCTCTCGCGCGACGACGAAATGCTCGAGAAGCTGCACCACCTGCGGACCTTCAAGAAGCGGATCGTGGTCCTGCGCAAGGAGCTCGTGGCGGCCAAGAAGGACGGCGGCGAGACCCCGGGCTGGATCGCCCAGGGGCTCAGCGACCTGGCCAAGGCCCACGGCAAGGAGGGCTCGATCGCCAAGGTGGCGGCGGACCTCGAGTACGCGCTGTGGAAGAACGAGCTCGCCGAGACCTTCCCCGACGCCCTGCCCGAGGTCAGCGCCTCGGAGCCGCAGATCGACCCCGACACCGGCGAGCCGCTCGCCTCTGGGGTCGCCCCGCACCTGGTCGAGCCGCTGCAGGCGGTGACCGAGGAGAACGTCTGCGACGTGTTCAAGGAGATGCACGTCCCCGACTACCGCAAGCAGGCGGTGCAGATGCTCTGCACCCTCGACGCCGCGCGCGGCGCCAAGCTCGCGAGCAAGGTCTTGCTCGACCCGGCCCCGGTGGTGTGGACCTCGGCGGTGAAGGCGCTCAAGCGGATCGGGCGCGACGACCTCGTGCTCGACGCGGTGAACTCGATCGTGATCAAGCCGCGCAGCTACGGACACGCCTACGCGTCCTTCGCCAAGGCGCGGCTGACCGGCAAGATCGACATCCTCCCCGAGCGCGGCAAGCCCGAGATCGTGGCCAAGGCGATCAGCGTCCTCGACGCCATGGTGCTCATGCACAAGGAGTCGGGCGACCGCAAGAAGAAGGCCGAGCTCAAGACCACGATCGACGCCATGCGCGGCGTGTTCAACCTCAAGGGGCAGCGCGTGCTCTACGAGGTGGTCAACGAGGGCAGCGAGCACGAGGTGCGGCGGCTACTGCAGCTGGTGCGCCAGAGCCCGGCCTTGACCGACACGATCCTGCGGGCGACCGAGGGCTTCGTCGCCGAGCGCTTCCCCGAAATGCTCACCCAGGGCGCCGACAGCCACGACGCCGCCAGCGCCGACGACGTGCTGTTCACCACCGAGGAGGGCAAGCGCCGCAAGGAGCGCGAGCTCGATCAGCTCATGAACGTCGAGTTCGAGAAGATCAAGATCGAGATCGGCAAGGCGCTCGACTTCGGCGATATCTCGGAGAACGCCGAGCTCGACGCCGCGCGCGAGAAGCAGCAGCGCCTCGCCGAGCAGATCGAGCGGATCCAGTCGCAGCTCGAGATCGCCAAGGTGATCGACTTCGACGACGTCGAGACCTCGCGCGTGACCGTGGGGACCCGGGTCACCGTGACCCACGCCGAGAACGGCGAGACCGTGACCTACACGATCCTCGGCCCCTGGGACCTCACCGAGTCGGACCCCACGATCATCAGCCACATGAGCCCCATGGCCAAGGGCCTGCTCGGCAAGGAGCCCGGCGACGCGGCCCAGGTCCAGCTGCCCAGCGGCGAAGAGGCCGAATACAAGGTCGACGCGATCGACCGCGTGGTGTTCGCCAGCTAGCCGGCGACGCGTTCAAGCGCGCGCGCGGCCGGGCGGAGACGCCCGGCCGTCGCCGTGTACGGGGGAGGCGCGTCGGCCTGACTTTCGCTCAGGCGCGGATTAGCCTGGGGGGCATGGGCCTCCAAGAAAAGACCCCCGACCCGCTCCGCCCCGACGACGTCGCCCGCGACGACGTGAAGCTCAGCGCCAACCGCTGCCCCTACTGCCACACCGGGGTCGAGGCCGCCGAGGCCGACCACGTGGTGTGCAAGGGCTGCCTCGCGCGCCACCACCAGAGCTGCTGGGAGGAGGCCGGCGCGTGCTCTGCGTGCGGCGGCACCGAGGCCCTGGTCTCCCAGGCCACGGCGCAGGCCGGCCCCGTGCGCCGGGAGCGCTCGGGTCGCCTCCTGCTCGCCGTGGCCGCGGCGACGCTCGTGGCGTTGGGGCTCGTGGTCGTGGGCGCTTACCTGCGACTCGGGGTCGACGCCTCGACGGAGCCAACCCGCGCCGAGCCCCCGGTCGTGCATGTGGCCCCCGCGCCCCCCGCACCGCCGGCGGGCACCTTCGAGGTCGAGCTGGAGCAGCGCACCGGCGGCTTCGTCGACGGGATCGACGGGCTGGAGGTGTGGGCCGGCGACGTGAAGGCGGTGTCCGAGACCCGGTTCACGCTGAGCTTCGGCGAGGGCTCCGCGACGGTCAGCCTGCGGGTCGGCGACACCCGCGCGGTCCTGGTCGACGGGAGGCGCTTCAGCGTACACTTCGCACGGCAGGAAGACTCGGTGTTCGGTTTCAGCGAAGACCGGGCGGCGATCTGGATCACCCCCCGCGACTGAGCGGCGGTGGCCGAGGCATGGCCAGAGGCGCGCGCCTCGACTAGGCTCGCGTGCGTGAGCGAGCCCACTCCCCCGCCGACCCCCGACGCCACGCCAGCCGCGCCCGCGCCAGCTGCGCCGCCCTTCGAACTCTCGGCGCGCGCCACGGCGGCCTGGGTCGCGGTGGCGGTGACCGTCACCGCGGCGCTGCTCCTGCTCATGGGGCGCAGCCCGTGGTGCTCCTGCGGCTCCCCCGTGCCCTGGTCCTTCGTGGTCCAGAGCAAGCACAACTCGCAGCACCTGCTCGACCCCTACGCCTTCACCCACGTGCTGCACGGGGTCCTGTTCTGCGCGGGGACCTGGCTCGCGCTCGGGCGCTGGCTCGGACCCCGGGCGCGGCTCCTGGTGGCCTTGAGCCTCGAGGGAGGCTGGGAGCTGCTCGAGAACTCGAGCTGGGTGATCGAGCGCTACCGGGCCGAGACGATCTCCCTCGACTACTACGGCGACAGCGTGATCAACTCGCTGGCCGACGTCGGCGCCTGCGCGCTGGGCTTCTACCTCGCCCGCCGGCTCCCGCTCTGGGGCTCGCTGGTCCTGTTCTGTGCGTTCGAGCTCTTGCTCCTGCTCTGGATCAAGGACAGCCTCACGCTCAACGTGATCATGCTCGTCTACCCGCTCGAGGCGATCCGCAGCTGGCAGTCGGGGGGCTAGCCCGCACGTCTCACCACTCGCTCCGCTCGTGGACTCGAAGTGCGGCCAGCAGTGTAGTTCAAGACAGTGAGACCCGGCCTGGGGCCGGGTCTCACTGTCGCTTGCGCCTCGCTCGCGGCGGCAGAGCCGCCGACTCGCTCCGGCGCAGCCCGCCTGCTTCGCAGGCGGCTAGCCCACGAACTCACCACTTCGTGGTGAGTTCGTGGGCTA
>JAGQRJ010000593.1 GCA_020425635.1 Planctomycetota bacterium
CGAGCCGCAGCCGCGGGTCCTCGCCGAGGAGCTTGCGGTTGGTGAGCACGACGTCGGCGCTGACCCAGAACGCCGAGCGCAAGAGCTCCTGGGCGATCCGCTGCAGACGCGCCTTGTCGAGGTCGCCGGGGGAGACGAACTCGGCGGGGTCCCCGGCCGTCTCCAGGAGCTGAGCGCAGGTCGCGTCGTCGATCAGGCCCATGGACTTCAAGGTCTCGGGCAGGGGCGGGCCGCTCCACTCCTGGCCCTCGAGGGTCACCCGTCCGGGCATGCCGATCAGGCGCAGCTCGCGGCCTTCGGCGTAGAGCTCGAGGGTGAACACGCGCTTGGCGGCGAGGAGCAGGCGCGCGATCTGGAGCGCCCTGGGCCCGCCGAGGCGCATGCGGCACGAGGTCTGCGGCCCGTAATGAAACAGGTTGCTCTCGGCGAAGTCCTTCTCCGGCCCGAGGTCGAAGGGCTTCGCGCTGGGCGCGGGCGGCCCTCCGGGCACCGAGCGGCGCTCGAGCTCGACCAGGTGTCCGAGGATCCGACTCGCGACCTCGATCTTCCCCGAGTCGAGGGCCTCGTCGAAGCGCATGTGGGCCGTGTGCGGCTCGAGGGGCACCAAGAGCTTCGTCTGCACGAGGTCGGCGATCGTGACGAGCACGTTGTGGTTGGGCACCTCCCACTCGTCGAGCAGGTCGTCCACGCGCATCCCGCCGTCGAAGGGCGAGCAGAGCAGGTCGAGGTTGTGAGCCGACAGCCGGTTCACGACCTCCTCGCCGGCGCCGCGCTCGGTGCGCAGCACCACCCGCGTGCTGGGAATGATCCGCTGGATCCGCCGGCGCTCGTCTTGTCGCCGCGCGACCTCGAACAGCACGCCCTTGGGCTCGAGCAGGAGCCCCTTCCCCTGCTCGAGCTCCTCGCGCACGAAGGCGGGCATGCTCGAAGGGATGAACTCGAACAGTGTGTCGCGCCAGAGGAAGAGGTCCTGGATCTCCTCGCTCAGGTGCTTGCGCAGCGCGGCCTGCATGGCCTCGGCGTCGGCCTCGCCGGCGACCAGGTCTTCCTCGCGCTGGTTGCGCCACTCGTTGCGCAGGCGCTCCAGGGCCTCCCGCGAGAGCACGCCGGTGTGGCGCAGGATCTTGATCAGGCTCGTCTGTCCGCGACGCCCCGAGCGAGGGTAGAAGATCCGGCCGTTGCCCTGGAAGTAGAGGCGCACGGAGGCGTCGCCCCCGCGGTGTACGTCGAGGGTCCCCTCGAGCGCGTTGTCCGAGAGGAACCCGAAGACCTCCGCCAGATCCACCCCTGCCGCACGGCAGCGGAACGCCACGCCAGCCTCCTCGCCCGAACCCAGTCTAGCCTCAGGCAGATACGACCCGTCGACAACGGCCAGCGTGAACTTTACCCTCGCGCTCATGAACGACGCCTGGGCGATCCCCCCTATCCCCGACCCGACCCTCCCCGAGCTGCGGCGCTTCGCTGAGAAGGTCGCCGCCGACCTCGACCCCGGCTCGCGCTACATAGCCGAGCTGTTCGCGGTCTTCGACGCCTCCTCCGACGCCGCCGACCTGTTGGCGCGGCTCGCCGACCCGCAGCGGACCGCCGTGTTCCAGACCGACGGCAGCCAGGCCTCGGCAGGGGAGCGCGGCTTCTCCTGGGTCGACCCCCAGACCTGGGAGGTCATGAACCCCTTCGAGCGCGTGCTCTCGAACCTGCTGACCGGCGAGACACGCATGATGTGGTCGGGGGAGGGCGCGCCCGAGTTTCGCCGCTTCCCCGAGGCGACCGCGGCTCACCCCCGGGAGCAGCCCTTCCGGGTGGCGAGCATTCCCTGCAGCACCGGCAAGGAGGCCTTCTCCCTGGTGGCCGCCGGGCTCGAAGCCGGGCTCGACGTGCACGTGACCGGGGTCGACCGCCAGCCCGCCTACGTCGAGCGCGCGCGCAGCGGGCGACTCGTGGTGCACGGTCGCGACTGGGACTACCCCCGCGCGGGCACCTACCTCCAGCGCAGCGGCCAGGGTCCGACCACGATCCGAGACGCGGTCCGCGCGCGGCTCGACTTCGAGCAGGGTGACGTGTTGACCGGCGCCCTGCCCGAGGGGCCCTTCGACCTCGTGAGCTGCCGCAACCTGCTCGGCTACTTCCGCGGCGAGACCCTCGAGCGCGCGTGGACCCACGTCGCCGCGCGGGTCAAGCCCGGGGGCCTGCTGCTGCACGACGCCTTCGTGTGCTCGAGCGCGGAGATGGCCCCCGTGCGCGCGCTGCTCGAGGCCGCGGGCTACCGCCGCTTGTTTCCCGACGCCAGCTACTTCCGCCGCGACCACGACGCGTGAGCGCGGCGCCCCCCGACCCCCCGCCCTCGCCGCGCGCGATCGGTCGCGACGACGTCCTCCCGTGGCTCGGGGCGACCGTCCTCTGCCTGCTGGGCTTCGTCGTCGCCTACTTCGCCGTCGAGCCCGCGCCCCCCGCGCGCCTGAGGATCGCCACCGGACACGTGGACGGGGTCTACCACGCGCTGGCCACCCGCTACGCCGAGTACATGGCGGCCGAGGGGGTGACCCTCGAGCTGGTGCCCTCGGCGGGGTCCGTGGAGAACATGGCGCGCGTGCAGCGAGGTCAGGTCGAGCTGGCCTTTGCCCAGGGCGGGGTCCCCCCCGAGGTCGCCGACGGAGGCGAGGCTCCCCTCGCCGTGCCGCAGAGCGTGGCCAGCGTCGGCGTCGAGCCGCTGTGGGTGTTCTCGCGCGAGCCGATCGACCACGACCTCAACGCGCTCCGCGGCAAGCGGGTCGCGTGCGGTGAACCCGGCAGCGGCACCCGCGCGCTGTTCGAGCAGGTCCTGGCCGACTCCGGAATCGGGCCCTTGGCGCTGGAGCGGGTGCCATTCGGCGGTCAGCGCGCGGTCGAGGCGCTCGCGGCGAGCCAGGTCGAGGCCGCGGTCTTCGTCAGCGCAGCCGCGGGGGCCCAGGTCGAGGCCCTCGGCGCCGAGGGTCGCTTCGCCCTGCTGAGCCTCAAACACCGGGACGCGCTGCTCGCGCGCCACCCCTTCCTCGTCGGTGTGCGCGCCCCGCGGGGGGTGTTCGACCTGCAGAACGACCTCCCCCCCGCCGACGTCGAGCTCGTCGCGGCGCCGACCACCGTGCTCTGCAGCCCAGAGCTGCACCCCGCGCTGCTGACCTTGAGCTTGATGGCGATCCACGCCGTCGCGCCCCCCTCCACGGGGATCCTCGGCGAGACCGTGCGCGAGTTCCCGGGGGCCGAGCACCTCGAGCTCCCGCTGGCCGACGGCGCGCGACACTTCTACAACTCGGGCCCGAGCTTCCTCTACCGCTGGCTCCCGTTCTGGGTCGCGAACCTCGTCGATCGACTGAAGGTCATGCTGATCCCGCTCCTGACCCTGCTGCTCCCGCTGAGCAAGGTCTTCCCTCCGCTGTGGCGCTGGCGGATCCGCTCACGGATCTACCGCTGGTACTCCACGCTGCACGAATACGACGCCCGCAGCCGAGACGTCGCCGACGCCGAGGGCCGGGAGGCGATCGCGGCCGGGCTCCGGCGCCTGGAGCGCGAGGTCCTCGCCGCGGTCAAGGTCCCGCCCTCCTACATGGGCGAGCTCTACCACCTCCGCCTGCACATTTGGCTGCTCCTCCAGCGCCTGAAGGCCTACCAGCTCCCCGACCCAGGCCCGCCCCCCGCGCCCTGAAGGATCGCGCCGCGCCCCCGCTCGGGGGTCAGCGCGCCCAGCGCCGCGCGGACTCGAGGAGCCGGGGCGGGAAGCGCTCCTGCTCCGCCGCCGGGGCCTGTTCGTAGAGCCTGAGCACCTCGTCGTAGAGCCCGAGGGCGAAGGCGACCCGCGCCGCCCAGGGCTGCACGGGCCGTGGGTTGGCCTCCAGCAGCGCCCACGCCTCCTCCAGGAGCCCGGCGCGGGCGAGGATCATGGAGGCGTCGGGGGCGTCGGGGTCGGGTCCGAGCCGCAGCGCGGCCGCGACCCAGGCCCAGCCCTCGTAGTGCCCGGGCCCCGCCCAGGCCGCGCTGGGCGAAGGGGGTCCCGGCTGCGAGGCGTGCGCGCGAGCGGCCTCGAGGTCCGGAACCGAGAGCAGGTCGGCCACCCGCGCGCGCAGCGGGTGCGAGTAGTGCACGGCGTCGAGCAGCGCGCGGTTGCGCAGCCAGTGGCTGTAGTGCCACCAGCCCTTTTCGCCGATCACCACCTTGCTGAAGTTGGTGTCGTGCTTGCTGAAGCCGTGGAGCATCCTCAGGCGCTCTGCCGCGGCGTCCACCCGACCCTCCCCGGCGAGGATCAAGGCGTGCAGGTAGAGCGCGAGGCGCAAGAGGTTGCCTCCCTGGGCTTCGTCCAGCTGCGCCTCGAGCTCCTGCGCGAGCTCGGCGAGGTCTTCGGCGGCTAGATATTTCCACCCCCAGCGACCCACGGCTGGCTCGCTGGGGGTCGCCGCGGGATCCAGCCGCAGGCCCACGCCCGAGAGGCCCCTGAGTGTGAACCGACCTTCCCCCCCCCAACGGGACCCCTCGCGCTGCTCCCCCAGAGACCCGGAGTCGGTCTCGGCGAGATCCTGACCGATCCGCAGCCGCAGCTGACCTGCGGGGACGTCGTCCTCCGCCAACGGCCAGGTCCGGCCAGCGACCTGCACCTCCTCCGCCAGGACCCGCAGCGTGAGCGCCCCCGCGCGGTAGCTCAGCTCGACCTGCAAGGGGCCCCGTGGGTCGCAGTCCAGGCTCAGCTGTGTGTCGCCCTCCGCGACGCTGCCTTCGCAGCGGAGGAGCAGCCGCCCGTCGCCCTGGGAGCTCAAGCGCCAGCCGACCCACCTCGTGGGGCGGGGAGGCGCATCGGTCGACGCCGCGGCCACGACGCGCAGGCAGAGGTTCGCCCCTGCGCCAAAGGAGAGCCCGCTGAGCTCGGCCCTCAGCGTCCAGGGGCTGCCCCGGCGCACCACCAGCGGCAGGGACAGCTCGGGGCGGGCGGGGGCGCGCGTGCGCACCTCCAGGCCCGCAGGCCGACGGCGAAACGCCCAGGGCTCGTAGACCTCGAGCGCCGCGGCGAGCTCGTCCTCCGGCCAGCGGGAGAACCCGAAGTCGTCCTGGCGCTGAGGCGCGGCGGTCTCGGGCGCCGGCGCGGGCTGCTCGGGGTCGCGCGCCTCAGGCGCGCGACCCGCCGCGGGGGGAGCGGAGTGGCGGCTGAGGAGAACCAGCCCCAGGGCCACCACACTCGAGGCGGCCAGCGCGACGGCGACTCCAAGCAGGCGCGGGCCACGGCGCGGGCCTCCGCCCTCGCGCAGCGCGTCCTCGAAGGCCGAGGCGCTCTCGAAGCGGTCCTCGGCCTCCGGGGCCAGCGCGCGCTCACAGACGGCTGCCAACCACGCCGGGACCTCGGGGCGCGCCTGCGCCAACGGAACGAAGGCGCCCAGCGCGGCCTGGGTCAGCACCTCCACGGCGGTAGCACCTGCGAAGGGCGCGCGCCCGCAGAGCAGGTAGTAGAGCAGGCCCCCCAGGGAGAACACGTCGCTGCGCGGGTCGTCGTGCCGACCGTCGAGGGCCCGGGGGTCGAGGTAGCCCGGCGTCCCCAGCACCTCGCCGGTGCGCGTCAGCCGCTCCCACTCGGGGTGAGCCGCGAGGCCGAAGTCCATGACCTTGACCCCGGTCGGGGCGAGCATCACGTTGGCGGGCTTGAGGTCCCGGTGCAGGATCCCCCGGGCGTGGCACGCCCCTACGGCGGCGGCGACGTCGGCGACCCAGCGCGCGGCGAGCGCGGGCTCGAGCTCCCCGCGCTCCTCCACGACCTGCTCGAGGGTCTCCCCGGGGACGAACTCCGTGACGACCACCAGCCGCCCCTCGAGCACCTGCGCCGAGTAGACCCGGACCACGTGCGGGTGCTCCACCCTCGCGAGCGCCTGGGCCTCGCGCTGCAGACGCAGGGTGAGGTCGACCTCGGGGGTCGCCCCGGCCACGACCTTGAGCGCGACCTCGCGACCCAGCGCGAGGTCGGTGGCGAGGTAGACCTCACCCATGCCGCCGCGCCCGAGCTCGCGCACGATGCGGTAGTCGCCGACCTGTTGACCGGGGCTCCAGCTCACACGCGGATGGTTACAGCCGCGCCTCGAGCTGCAAGACCTGGCCCCAGGTCTCGTCGAATTGTTCCCCGACGGTCTTCGTCCCGAAGCGCACCGGGCGGAAGTAGTCGATCAAGGCGTGGGCCAGGCGGTGGATCCGGGTCACGCTGCGTCGGGTCGGCTCGCCGCGGAGTTCGGCGGGGCGCCGCAGGAGGTAGGCGCTGATGCTGTAGGTCCGCAGGAGCCGCGGGAGGACCTCGGCGCGCAGGTGCACGTCGTATTCCCGGCGCCCCTGCTCCACCTGCTCGGGGTCCTCCGAGCTCATGGCGCCCTCGACCTCCTTGCGCAGGCCGCGCAGCTGGCTCTGGGTCACGTTGTGGTCGAAGAGGTTGAGCGCGACGCGGTAGACGCGCTTCACCGTGTCTTGGAAGCTCTGCGCGCGGTCGCCGACCCCGCGCAGGGTCTCGTAGCCGGGGAGCTCGCGGAAGGCGGCCTCCACCGCCGCCAGCTCGGTGAGCTGGGCGCGGGCGTCGTCCTTGAGCTGCGCGAGCTCGTGCTCCGGGCCGCGGCGCAGGAGCCGGGTCATGGGGCCGCTGCCGCGGCGAGGGTTGACCTTGAGCTCGCGCACCCGCGCGCGGATCGCCGCGAGGGCGTGCTCCGCCGCGCGCGTGCGCGCGTCGAGCTCCGCGAGCCGCGCGCCGTGCTCCTCTTGAAAGGCCTTCCACTGGGCGACCAGGTTCACGACCACCTGCCGCCGGCGCACGTCGCGCACGTCGGTGAGCTTGGCGAAGTCCTCCTCGTGCACGCGGAAGCGCGCGACGTCGAACTTCTGCTGCGCGGGCGCTTCGCCGCCGGCGATCCTGCGCAGGGCGTGCATGTCGCCCTCGCTGAAGGCCGCCGAGGCGAAGAGCTCGATGCTCTGCCGGCGGAGCAGGCGCACGATGTCGTGGCTGACCTGCTCGGTGGAGCGCGTGCGCAGCATGAGCGTCGCGAGGCGCAGGAGCTCGAGCAGGTCGAGCTCGACGCCGATCAGGTCGCGCTGCACGGGCGACATGACCTCCTCGCTCTGCCAGCGGTCGCGCAAGAGCCCGAGGGCTGCGGGGTACGAGTCGGCGATCCGCTCGGAGTCCTTGAACCCGGCGCCGACCTCGTCGTAGATCGCCCAGCCCTCCGGCAGACGCCGGGCCAGGCGGGCCCCGAGGGTGCCGGGAACCGAGGGCGCGTTGAACAGCACGCAGTCGCGAGGGAAGGCACGGTAGGGGTGAACGAAGAACTCCCAGGCGTCGCGGCTCCCGTGGTCGACGCCGGGGCGGCGCAGCGCGACGGGCACCGAGTAGGGTCCGCGGAGCACGAACTCATGGCGCCCGGCGTTGCGCCACTCGGGGACGACGGCGAAGAGCCTGCACCACTTCTCGTCGCTCGCCCCGGGCGACTCAGGTGCCAGCGGACCGCGCTTGCGAAGCTCCGCCGGCGGGTAGCGCGGTTGCGGTGGGGTGGAGGACACCGGGGGCCTTTCCTGCAAACGAGCATGCTCGCGGCTCAGCTTGCGTGGGTCAAGGGAATGCACTACCGTCGTTTTCCTCCCGGCAGCGTTCGCAACGGCGGCACCATGCTTCCCAATCAGAGCCCGGCGTCCTCGGCCCAAGCGCCCAGCCCCGCCGACGTGATGTTTGGACGCGCCTGCCTCTCCTTCGGCCTGATCCAACGCGACCCCCTCCTGGCCTGTGTCGCGCAGCAGCGCAACCTGATTCAACACGGGCACCCCGTGACCCTGGCCCAGGTCATGATCGGGCGCGGGCTGATCAGCGCCGAGCAATACCAGCACGTGGCCGAGCGGATCCGCGCCTATCAGGGCCAGCAGCAGAGCAAGACCCCGCCCTCGATCACCGCCAGCGGTCGCTACCCCGAGGTGCCCACCCCGCCGGCCAACCCGCCGCTCCTCGCCGACGCGCCCGACCCCTCCGAGGACGACCTCGAGCTGGCCCGGCGCTCGTGGGAAGACGCGAGCAGCGTCGTCGACGCCAGCGAATACGACGTGATCGCCGCGGCCCCCCCGCGGCCGTCGCCCACCCGACGAATGCAGAAGGACGCGGGGATCCGCAAGATCCTCGGCGTGCCCCTCGACGCCGAGTCCTTCGACTTCGGCCCCTACCGGATCCTGAGCGAGGTCGCGGCCGGCGGCATGGGCGTGATCTACCGCGCTCAGGGCCCCGACGGAAACCTGGTCGCGCTCAAGGCCCTGATCAACGTCGAGCACGCGACCGACCAGCAGCTCAAGCGCTTCATTCAAGAGGCCCAGAGCGCCCAGCAGCTCGACCACCCCGGGATCGTGAAGATCCACGACCTGGGGATCAACGAGACGATCCCCTTCTTCACCATGGACCTCGTGGAGGGGCAGGACCTGCAGCACCACCTGCGCCACAAGACCTTCCCGCTCGACGTTCTGCTCGAGATCTTCCGCAAGGTCGGCCTGGCGACGCACTACGCCCACGAGCACGGGGTGATCCACCGCGACCTCAAGCCCGCGAACATCATCGTCCGCGACCTCGACACCGAGCCCGTGCTCACCGACTTCGGCCTGGCCAAGAACCTCGACAGCACCTTCAAGCTGACCGCCGAGGGGGCCATGGTCGGGACGCCCTTGTTCCTCTCTCCCGAGCAGGTCTCCGGCAAGGCCGCGGAGGTCGATCGCCGCTGCGACGTCTACGGCCTGGGGGTCATGCTCTACCAGATCCTCACCGACACCCTGCCCTTCCTCGGACGCAACCCTTACGAGGTCTACCGCAAGGTGCTCGAGACCGACCCGGTCCCGCCGTCTGAGCACAACGCCGCGATCTCCAAGGACCTCGAGACGATCTGCTTGATGGCCTTGGCGAAGTCGCCCGACGAGCGCTACCCGACCACCCTCGAGCTCTCCGAGGACATCCGCCGCGCGCTCAACGGCGAGTCGGTCCTGGCCAAGCTCCCGACCCCGGTCGAGGGCAAGGAGAGCGCGAAGGTGAAGTCGTCGCGCAAGAGCAAGACCAAGCTCAGCACCAAGGGCAAGAAGCAGACCGCCAAGGAGAAGCGAGCCTCGGCGCGCTTCGCGGACTCCTCGTATCTGGGCGCCCGCCCGGCGGTCGGCTCCGACAACACGCTCTGGCTCTGGATCGCGATCGCGGTGTGCAGCGTGCTGATCGTGCTCGCGCTGGGCTACGTGGTCTACGCGCTCTGGATCTCGCCCGCGTGAGCGAGGGCGTCGCTCAGCGGCGCTTCTTCCCCCCGAGCTTCGCGGCCTTGCGGGCCTCTTGCTTCTCGACGATGAAGTTCAGCAGCAGCTGCTGCAGCGCGTAGCCGTCGCCCGACTCGTCCTTCTGGTTCTTGAAGTGGCTCAGCACGTGCAGCACGCGCCCGCCCTCGTTGGCCCCGCCCTTGCCCGGGGCTCCGGTCACCGGGCGGCCGCCGCCCCGGCCCGAGAAGCCGAAGGTGAAGGCCACGGTGGTCGAGCCCAGGTCGGAGATCTCGGGGCACTCGACCAACACGGTGATCGCGGGGTTCGGCTTCACCAGGTGCGAGCGCCCGTCGAGGCTCCAGCTGAACTCGCGGTCGCTCCAGGTGCCGAGAGGGAACACGTCGCGCATCAGCGGGTGGGTGTAGGCCTCGGCCGGGGCCTTGATCTTGACCTTCTTGGTGGCGCTCGGGGTCTCCTTGAGGAAGCCCACCACCTCGGGGAAGGCCTTCTCGAGGGTGTTGCGCAGCTCCCAGTCCGAGGTGAACAGGTAGCCGCCGTTGGCGACGAACTCGCGCACGCGCTGGATCCCGGCCTCGCTCAGGTTCTTGTTGCCCGCGCAGTTGAGGATCAGCACCTGCCGCTCGGGGTCGAGCTTGACCGTGTCGAAGGCGTCGCGCTCATAGGTCTGGTGCTTGACGTCGAGCTGCTTGAGCACGTCCTCGACCTTGTCCGAGCTGCCCTTGATCGCGATGATCTCGTCGTCGCGGATCCGCGTCATGGTGCGCGCGTCGCCCGGGCGCTCCTTCTTCATGCGGTCGAGGGCGCTGCGGGTCTGGGTGCCCTCGCCGGCGTCGTCGCTCTGCGCGGTGAACTCGGCGCGGTGGGCGTCCCAGTAGGTCTTCCAGCCGCGCGCGTTGTCGAGGTCGTTGCCGGTCAGGGTCGCCAGGGCGCCGTTGACCTCGCGGATCAGGCGCGTGCGCTCGCCGTCCTTCTCCAGGTCCTCGAGCACCGGGATCAGCGCGTCCACCGCGGTGGGGGTCCCCCGCTTGCCCAGCTTGCGGGCGGCGAGCACCGCCACCGTCTCGTCCTTGTCTTCGGTCAGCGCCTCGACCAGGGCCTGCTCGGCGCTCAGCTCGGGCAGCCGCCCGAGCCCGTCGACGATCAGGAAGCGCACGTCGGCCTGCTTGTTGCGCTTGCACTGCTTGATCAGCTCCTCGAGCGCCTCGCCGCGCGCCGAGTTGAGCGTGGTCACGAGCTCGTCGTAGACCCCGAGCGAGCGCACGCGGGTCGCGTTGGAGAGCACCGCCTTGACGGTGTTCTTGTCGAGGGCCCCGTTGAGCTCGCCCAGCAGCTTGCTGACCTCGTCGCGCTCGCCGGACTTCATGATCTTGCGAATGTCGCCGGGGCTGACCTCGGCCAGCGCGACGCCCGCCAGCAGGAAAGCAACCGCGAAGCACAGGTTACGCGTCATGGGACCCTCCTCAGAGCGGCGACATGCTACCCCGGCGCCCGTCCCGGGAGGTCACCGCGGTGCAAACTCCACCCCCCCGACGGGTTGCCGGCGCGCCTTGTTCAGGGCCGCGGGAACCCGGCCCGAGCTCAGCGCTTGAAGGGGTTGTCGAGGGCGCCGCGCAGGGTGCGCAGCTCGCGGATCGTGGCGTTGAGCGTTTGGACGTCCTGGTTCAGGCGCTTGACGTCCTCGCGCAGGGACGTGACCTCGGCCCGCGCGGCCTGAGCCTCGTTGCGCCAGCGCTCGGCCTCGGCCTGGGCGGCGCCGACGGCGTTGTTCGCGGCGGCCTGGGCCTGGGCGGCGTAGGTCCGCGCCTCCGCCTGGGCCTGGTCCACCAGGCGCTGCGCCGCGGCCTGGGCCTCGCCGGAGAGCCGCTCGACGGTGGCCTGCGCCTCGCTGAGGGCCTGCTCGGCCCGGTCGCGAGCGGCGAGCAGCTCGTCGCGCAGCACCGCGAGCTGCTCGCGGGCTTGCTCGAGGGAGGAGCCGAGGTCGACCGCCGGCGCCATCTCGGCCAGCTTTGCCTCGAGCTCGGCCTGACGCTTGGCGGCGTCGTCGACCTCCCGGCGCAGCCGGTCGCGCTCGAGGCGCAGGCTGTTGAGCGCCGCCGAGAGCGCCTCGCGGTCGAAGCGCTCGGTGGCCTCCTGGGTGTCGCTCAGCGTCGCGTGCGCTGCGACGCCGCCGAGCACGCCCCCGGTCAGGAGGGCCAACAGGACCATGGTCAGGGTCTTCACTTCCGCCAAGGCTAACACGGCAGCCGGGCCGCCTGCAGCGCCCTCCGGGGGCAGAGGCCCTGGGCTCCAAAGCGCGGTAGGATCCCCCCATGAGCGAGCCCGAACCGGAGCCCGGGGTCCCCGACCCGGCCAACCCGCAGCGCGAGTCCGCGGCGGGGGACGCGCCGACGCGCCCCCCGGAGGGTCCCCGCCCCGAGGACGAGGACGCGCCGGCCGAGGCGAGCGATCCCTCGGGCGAGGACCTCCAGCTCGCCCTCCCGCCGCCCTTGATCGGGCGCGACCCGAGCGTCCACGCCGCGCCTGTCCAGCCCGCGGCGCCTGCCCCCAAGGCCGCGCGCGCTCCCTCCTGGATCACCCTCGGGGTCGCCACCCTCGCCCTGGGCGTGCTGCTCGTCTTGACCGCTCCCTGGCTCGCCTCGGCCTCGCTGCTCAGCGAGACCGCGCGCCGCTCGCTGCAAACCGTCGGCGGCGAGCGCGCCGGGGTCGTGCACGCGAGCCTCGGCTGGAACGACGGGCTGAGCCTCGACCGCGTCTACCTCCCCGACGCCCAGGAGACGCTCCCGGCGATCGTGCTCCGCGAGCTGCGCCTGGAGACGAACCTCCTGCAGGGAGTGAGCGGCTACCTGTGGGGCGACACCGTGGTCGCCAAGCTCGTGGCCCGCGAGGGCCGGATCGCCTTCGGCACCCACGAGGCCGCCGCCGTGAGCTCGGCCTCCGCCGGGGCCCCGTCTTCTGCAGCCCCTGCCGCGGAGCCCTTCCACCTGCCCTTCCCCCTGCGGCCCTCGATCGACTTCGCGAACCTGGACCTCGAGATCCACTGGCAGCCCGGCGAGGTCGAGCCGCGCCGGGCCCTGTTCCGCGGGCTCAGCGCGACCGGCGGAGGCTTGATCGGCAAGGACCTGGCGCTGCAGCTCGACGACGGGCTCGCGTTCCACGTCGACACCCTCAGCGTGGAGCGCGTCGAGGAGGCGGGCCCGGCCCTCGTGTTCGGGCTCGAGGACGCCGACTTCTCGACCGAGCGCCTGATCGTGCCCGCGCCCGAGGCGTTCAGCGCGCAAGCGGTGAACACCCGCATGGCGATCAAGGCCCCGCGCGCGCGCTTCGGCGACCTGCGCCTCAGCGACGTCTCCGCCGAGCTGGCCTTCCGCGACGGGGTGTGCGACCTGAGCTGCGCCGGCCGCGAGGCCCGCGGCGGCCTGAAGTTCACCAGCCACCACGTCATGCGCGACCCCGAACGTTGGCCCTCGACGCTTCAGCTCGAGCTCGACCAGCTCAAGCTGACCCCGGACCTCCGCGCGCAGATGCCGATCCTGATCCCGCTCCTCGCGGCCACCTCCTCCGCGGGCGGCGCCGGGCTCCCCGCGGTCTCGTTGAAGCTCGACGTGGCCTTCGACGTGGTCTACACCCCCGAGGGCGCCTTCGACCAGGAGGCCACGACCCGCACCGCCCAGGGGTCGGGCAGCTTCGCGCTCAGCCCGGGGCTGCTGAGCACCTCGCTCCTGATCGACGGCTACGTGCGGGCGCTGCTCAACGTCAGCGTGAGCACGATCACCGAGCGCCTCGTGCCCCCGGTGCTCGAGGTCGAGGGGGTCGAGGGCTCGTTCACGATCGAAGACGGCGTGGTGACCCTGCCGCGGATCGTGCTGCGCGCCAAGCAGCTCGGGCTGCTGCTCGCGGGCACCGTGCGCTTCGACGGGACCTACGAGCTCCTGGTGACCACGCTCCTGCCCGAAGGGGAGCTCAACCCGGCGCAGGCCCTGGCCAAGGCGGTCGACGCCGCGGGCGGAGTGACCTTGTTCGGGAACCTCGCCGAGGGGTCCGTCGACTACCGGCTGCCCCCCGCGGACGCGCTGCTCGCGGCGGTGCAGGCGCAGGGCGTCCTCGAGACCCTCGCGACCGCGAGCGGCGAGCTCGGCGCAGAGCTGCGCGATCTGTTGAAGAAGTCCAAGTCCAAGTGAGGAGGCGTTCCGGGTGAGCAAGTGTGGGAACTGCGGCGCGGAGAACGAGCCGGCGGCCGCGCGCTGCGCCTATTGCGACGGCGCCCTCGAGGCGAGCAGCGCGCTGCAGGTGGCCTGGTTGGCCCGCGCCGCCGGCGTCCAGGGCGAAGGGCTCGTGGACCTGGTCGCGGGAGGCGGGGTCACCGCGGCGCAGGTTCGCACCGCGGCCGAGAGCGCCTTCCAGTCGGCGGTCGACGCGCTCGGCGCCCAGGCCAAGGGCGCCGACGTACAGGCCCGCATGAGTGACCAGCTCCCGGGGCTGTTGCCGGCGGGGGTCGAGATCCGCGAGCTCTCCATGACCGCCTACCGCCGGGGACAAGCGGGTGGGTCGGCGACCCCGGCCCGCCCCGCGGGGCCGCCGCGGAGCGCCGTCGCGATCCCCCTCCTCGGGGTGGTGGGCGGGCTCTGCTGCCTGGGCATGGGCCTGCTGATGGTCGTGGCCGGCCAGAGCGCGGCGCACCGGCTCGAGCAGGTGCAGGCCGCCCCGGTGGTCGCGAACCTGGCCGAGGCCAAGGGGAGCGCCCCGATCTGCCTCGAAGGGAAGGCCGCGCGCGGCGCCGAGCCGCCGATCGAGGTCACCCTCGAAGACGGGACCGCGCTGCGCTGCCTCTACGTTACCGGGAGCTCGACCTCCCCGGTCGCCAGCAGGACCCAGGGCAAGAGCAGCGAGCGCACGACGCGCACGAGCTCGGGCCCCACGAACTACCGCAAATTCGTCGATCGCTTCACCCTCGACGACGGGACCCGGGTGCGGGTGTCGACCGGCACCAACTGGGGCGGCCTCGAGCAGCTCGGCACCGCCAAGGTCGAGGGCAAGCCGCTCAAGCTGAGCGGGATTCGGGCCGAGGCCCCGGTGTTGACCCTCGTGGGCACCGCGCACGGGGGTGAGCTCACCGCGCTGGAGGTCACCACCGCCCCGACCCGCGACGGGCTGATCCAGGAGCTCAACGAGACCCGCATGGTGGGGGGCGTCATGGGCTTCGGCTGCGCCGGGGTGGGGCTCTTGCTGCTCCTCGCCTGCGGCGCGGCCCTGCTCCGCAAGCGGCGCTGAGCGAGCCGAGGTCGAATTCCTGGAGATTTTCGCGTCCCGCGACTACGCTCGCAGACAGGTGCGATCCCGATGAAGCTACGAAGCGAATCTACCCTGGCCGAGGTCGCTGACTGCCTGACCGACATCGGTGAGGCCGCGACCCTGGCCCAGCTCCAGGCCAACGCCTACCTCGTCGTGTTCCCCTGGGTCGACACCGGCGCCTTCGGCTACGACACCGCCCGCTTGTTCGAGGGCGACGAGTCCGGGGAGCTCTCGGCCCACGAGGTGCGCGAGACGGTCAAGGCCCGCGCCGCGGTGCGCGAGAGCCTCAGCCGTGAGGAGGCCTTCTTGCTCCCCGTGAACGCCAAGCACCCGGCCACCGAGCGCCTGAGCCTGGGTCGGGCGCGCGACAACGACCTCGTCGTCAACTCCTCGAGCGTCTCCAAGCTCCACGCCTGGCTGATCAAGGGCGGGACGACGGGCTGGGCCCTGCGAGACAACGGCTCCACCAACGGCACGACCCACAACGACGAGCCCCTCGCTCCCCAGGCCGAGGTCTCCCTGAGCTTCGGCGACACCCTCGGGATCGGCGGGGTCGAGGCCCTGTTCTGCGACGCGCGCGGTGTGTTGGAGTTGGTCGCCCAGCGCTTCTGAGCGCGCGCCCCTACTGAACGCGCGGCGGCCCGAACACGAGGGTCGGCCCGCAGTCGGGGCGCAAGGCCACCAGCGGCAGGTAACGCAGCTGTCCGCTCAGGCGCCCCTCGACGTCGAGCCACTCCGCGAGCACCTCGACGGGCCCCGCGTCGAGGTCCGGCCCGTGCACCCGCGGACGCAGGACCCGCCGCACGCGCACCCGCCCCAGGACCCCGCGCTCGGGGTCCACGACCGAGAGCACGACCCCAGGCTGCACGAACAGCTCCCGCGCGCTCGACTCCCTGACCGTGCCGATCTGGAACACCATGCCCCTTGAATAGCAGGCACCCCCGACAAGCAGGGGCAGAGGCAGAGCCCGAGCCTGAAGGTGAGCTCCGCGGCCTCGGCCACCCCGCCGTGGAGGCGGCCCTCGCCTCCCGCGCGGGCGGTGGACTCGGGGAGGGTGCCCGGGGTCCGACGAACTCGTATCCTCGGGTCCGTGGACGTTCAGGCGCTGATCGACGAGCTGGAGCAGGGGGCGGACGACGCCGCGATCGAGATCGCGGCGGCGACGCTGGCGGAGCGCACCGTGGGGCCCGCGACCGTGGCGGGCTTGCTCGAGCACGCGGTGCCCGCGGTGCGGCGGGCGGCGACCCTGGCCCTCGGGCAGCGCCGGGACTCCGGGGCGCTGGAGCTGCTGCGCGCGCAGCTCGGCGACTCGCACGCGCCCGTGCGCGCGGCCGCGGTCCAGGCCCTGGCCTCCCTGGGCGACGCGCAGGCGCTCGAGGACGTGCTCGGGCTGCTCAACGACCGCATGGCCGCGGTGCGCCTGGCGGCGGCGCAGGCGGCGCGCGCGTTCCCCAGCGCGGCGGGGATCGAAGCGCTGGAGCGGACCCTCGCGCGGGAGTCCTCGCTCGACGTGAAGGTCGCGGCGGGGTCCAGCGTGGCGGCCGTGGGCGAGGCCAGCCCCGAGCTCGGGCTGCTCGCCCTGGGCTGCTTGGCGCGCCTCGTGGGGCGCGAGCGCGAGGCGGAGCTGGTGCACCCGACGGCCCAGGCCGTGGCGGCGCTCGCGCAAGGGCTGCCGCACGGGACCCTGGTCGAGGTCCTGCGCAGCGTGCCGATCTCCGGGCGCGCGGCCCTCGCCGAGGCGCTGAGCGCGCTCGAGGGGCTCAGCCGCCCGCTGCAGCGGGTGACCCGCGAGCTCCAGGCCCTGCCCCCCGACGAAGAGCTCCTGGCGCGCTTCGGCTCGAACCTCACCCGCCGAGCCTTGGACCTCCCGCGCTGCTACGGCCGCGACGAGGAGGTGTTCTCGGTGCTGCGTCAGCTCGACCGCGCGGGGCCGCGGGCGGTGGTCCTCGTCGGCCCGGCGGGCGTCGGCAAGAGCGCGATCGTGCATGCGCTCGCGCGGCAGCTGGCGGCGGAGGCGACCCTCGTCCCGCGGGTCGTGCACGAGGTCACCACCGGCGAGGTGCTCTCGGGCACCCGCTACCTGGGTGAGTGGCAGACCCGGCTCAAGGAGCTCCAGGGGGCGCTCAGCGCCCCGCACCGCGCGGTGTGGTACCTCCCCGACCTCAACCGCCTGGTCGACGCGGGGACGACCGCGCACTCCGACGAGAGCTTCGCCACCATGCTCCGCCCCGCGATCGAACGCGGGGAGCTCGCGATCGTGGGCGAGAGCACCCCCGAGGCCTTCCGCCACGGGCTCGACCGCTTCCCCGGGTTCCGCAAGCTGTTCTGGAAGCTCGAGCTCCAGGAGCCCGACGCCCAGGAGACCCTGGAGATCCTGGAGGCGGTCACCCAGGACCTGCTCGCCGAGCACCGCCGGCGCGGGGTCGAGCTCGAGGCGCCGCGGGCGGCGCTCGAGCTCGCGGTCGAGCTCGCCGACGACTACATAAGCGGTCTGGCGCGCCCCGGGTGCGCGATCTCCCTCGTGCGCGAGGCCCTCGGCGACCTGGCCGAAGACGAGCAGCAAGCGGGGCGGCGGGTCCTCGACGGCTCCCGCCTGCTGCACACGATCTCGCGACAGAGCGGGGTCCCGGTGGCGCTGCTCGACGACTCGGTGCAGCTCGACCTGCGCGAGGTCCACACCTTCTTCGACGAGCGCGTGCTCGGTCAGGCCGAGGTGGTGGAGGCCATGGTCGACCTGATCGGGCGGATCAAGGCCGGCCTGACCGACCCCGCGCGCCCCCTGGGGGTGTTCTTCTTCGTCGGGCCGACCGGCGTGGGCAAGACCGAGATGGCCAAGACGGTCGCCGAGTACATCTTCGGCAGCCCGGAGCGGCTGGTGCGGATCGACCTCGGCGAGTTCAAGGAGCCCGACGCGCACCGGCGCCTGGTCGGAGACCCGCTGGCGGCGGAGCCCTCCATGCGCAGCGGGCTGCTCACCGCCCCCGTGCGCGAGCGCCCGTTCTCGGTGGTCTTGCTCGACGAGGTCGAGAAGGCCCACCGCAACGTGTTCGACCTCCTGCTCCCCCTGATGGCCGAGGGCCGCCTGACCGACGAGCGCGGGCGCGTCACCGACTTCCGTCACACGATCGTGATCATGACCAGCAACCTCGGCAGCGACCTGCGCGAGGACAACGCGATCGGCTTCGGCTTCACCCCGGCCCACGACAAGATCCAGCGAGTCATGGAGGAGGTCTTCCGCCCCGAGTTCCTCAACCGGATCGGCAAGACGATCCTGTTCTCCCCGCTCTCGGTCGAGGTCATGCGCCGCCTGACCCGGCGGGAGGTCCGCCGCGTGCTCTCGCGCCGCGGGATCCGTCGGCGCAGCGTGATCGTCGAGCTCGACGACTCCCTCGTGGGGGCGCTGGTCCGCGACGGGTTCTCGGCGCGCTACGGCGCGCGCCCGCTCAAGCGGCGCGTCGAGGAGGTCGTGCTGAACCCCCTCGCGCGCGCCCTGCTCAAGACCCGCGCCGACGGCCCGCAGACGATCGTGCGCCTGGGGGTCCAGCAGGGCCGCCCGGCCTGGGAGCTGATCCTCGAGCGCAAGGACGACCCCGACGACGACGACGCGCTCGCGGTCTCCCGTCCGACCGCGCGGCTCAAGGACCCGCAAGGCCGCCGCGTCTCGCTCGAGGACCTGCGCGAGCAGATCGAGCAGCTCCACGAGCGCGTGGCGGCCATGGAGACCTCGATCCACGAGCGCGACCTGCGCGGGCGCAAGTCGGAGCTCCTCGCCGCGAGCACGGCCCCCGACCTCTGGGACGACCCGGCCCGCGCCGGGCGGATCTTGAGCGAGATCCACCAGCTCGAGGTGCAGCTCGAGGTCCCCCGCCGGCTCGCCAAGCGCATGACCAGCCTCGACGGCCTGCTCGAGCGCGTCGAGCGCCGCAGCCAGGAGACCGCGCTCCTGCACGACCTCCTGGTGCGCCTCGACGACGTCTCGCGCGACGTGGAGTTCAGCGACTACGCGCTGCGCTGCTCGAGCCCCCACGAGCGCGGCGACGCCTACCTGCTGCTGCGGCTGGTGGGGAGCAGCGAGTTCCCCAAGGACGCGATCGCGCTCATGGCGCAGATGTACCGCCGCTACTGGCGCTCGAAGGGTCAGCGCGCGCGCGTGGTCTACGAGGGCGTCTCGCACCAGGGGGTCTTGCGCGAGGCCGCGATCCTGCTCGAGGGCACCTGCGCCTACGGGCTGTTCCGCGGCGAGCACGGGCTGCACCAGTGGGTGCACCGCAGCGGCGAGAACCAGCGCCAGAAGGAGGTGTGCTTCGTGCGCGTGACCCCGCTCTACCCGGCGGCGGAGCCGCTGCGGACCTCGGAGGTCACCCAGGAGGTGCGCGCCCTGCGCGACGCCGAGGGGGTGCTCCTCAAGCGCCCCCGGGCGCACCTCGTCTTGACCCACACCCCGACCTCCGTGGCGCTCGAGGGCCACACCGACGGCAGCGAGGAGGCCAAGGACTGGGCCCGCGCGCTGCTCGCCGCGCGGGTCGCGAGGGCGCACGACCGCCTGGAGACCCTCGACCCGGGCGTGATCCGGCGCTACGTCAGCGGGCGCAACCCGGTGGCCCGCGAGTTCGCCTCGAACCTCAAGCTGCCCCTCGAGCGCGTGCTGGAGGGTGAGCTCGACGAGTTCATTCTCCCGCGGGTCTTCCGGGGCCGCCGGGCGGGCGAACCGCCCGCGCCGAGCCAGGACCCCTCGACCACGAGCGGGTGACGTGGGCCCGCGGGTGCGGTCTAATCACAGCACGGGCATGCAGAAGAACGACCGAGAAGCCGATCTCACCCTGGGCCGCCGCGCGGTGCGCCTGCAGCTCTTGCGCGGGCCCGACCTCGTGCGCGGGCTGCTCGAGCAGAGCCAGCGGCGGCTCCCCTTCAGCTCGCTGCTGGTCGACCTCGGCCTGCTCTTCGAGGAGCAGATCGCGCAGGTCGGGCAGAGCCTGATCGACGATCCCCCGGGGGTGATCTCCCGGCTCGGCCCGGGCGAGGTCGGCGAGGTGCACCTCGGCGTGCGCTGCGAGCGCCTGCTCGACCAGGCGCCCGGCCTGCGGCTGTTCCTCGGTCGTCGCGAGCAAGAGCCGGTGACCCTGACCCTGCTCGCCACCGACAGCATTCGCGAGGGGCTGTGGGTCGACGCGCTCGAGACGGCCCGCGCCCAGCAGCGGCTGGCGCACCCGAACCTGCTCGACGTGCTCGACGTCGGCTGGAGCGAGGCGGGCGGGTTCATGATCCTGCAGCGCCACGAGCCGCGCTCGACCTTCCTCGGGCGGCTCCTGCAGCGGATCGGACGGCTCAAGCTCTCCGAGGCGATCCGGGTCGGGCGGGAGGTCGCGCGCGGCCTGGGCGCGCTGCACTCCGCGGGCCTGGTCCACCGCGGGCTCAACGCCAAGAACGTCGTGCTCCTGCCCGGGGGCGGCGTGCGCGTGCGCAACGCGGGGCTCTGCTTCCGGCCCGAGGGCGCGGACGAATACGGACCCCACGGCCTGGTCTTCGGCGACCCGCACTACATGGCCCCGGAGTGCCTGGCCGGCGATCCGCCCAACCCGGCCAGCGACATCTACGCGCTCGGGGTCTTGTTCTACGAAATGGCCACCGGCACCCGCCCCTTCGAGGGCGAGTCCCTCGCGGACCTGGCTCCCCAGCAGCTCGAGCTGCCCCCCGTCGACCCGAGCAAGGTCTTGCGCGACCTGCCGCCCGAGGTCTTCGTGCTCTGCCAGCGCGCCCTCGCCAAGGACCCCAGCCAGCGCCCCGGCGCGGCGACCCTGGCGACCCAGTTCGACACCCTCGAGGCCATGATCTCGCGCTCGGGCCTGACCATGAAGTTCCAGGCGCACCGCCCCGACTGAGCGCGGCGGCCTACTCGAGCTGCTCGAGGAAGGCCCGGACCTGCGCCGCGAAGCCCGGGCCTCCGCTCAAGCGCTGCGCCGCGCGGCCCTGGGCGCGGGCCTCCTCGAGGCGCCCGAGGGCGCGCAGCGCGAGCGCGCGACCGAAGGCGGCTTCGCCGCTCTGCGGAGCCGCGCGCCCGAGCTCGTCGAAGGCCTCCAGGGCCTCCTGGGCGCGCCCCACCCCGAGCAGCAGGTCGGCGTGCATGAAGCGCCCCTGGAGGTGGCGTGGGTCGAGCGCCACGGCGCGCTCGACCGCCTCCAGCGCGGGCTCGCTGTGCCCGGCCTTGCGCAGCACCTCGGCGAGGAGGAAGTGCGCGATCGCGACGGTCGGCGCGCGCCGGACCCCCTCGCGCGCGTCGGCGATCGCCGCGGCGTGGTCCCCGGCCCGGCTGGCCGCGACCGCGCGGTGGGAGAACAGGATCCCCGCCCCCGGGTCGAGGGCGATCGCGCGGTCGTAGCTCGTCCGCGCCTCCTCGAAGCGCCCCAGCTCGATCAGCGCGGCGGCGCGGTTGTTCCACAGCCCGGGCTCCGCCGGCGCGAGCTCGAGGGCCCGGTCGTAGACCTCGAGCGCGACCTCGAACTGCGCGGTCTGTTTGTAGGCCTCCGCGAGCAGGCTCTGGCCGGCGACGTTGCCCGGGTCGAGCGAGACCCCGTGCCGCAGGGGCGGGATCGCGCGCTCCGCGGCGCCCAGGCGCAGCAAGACGTCGCCTTCGGCGCGGAACCCCTCGGGGTCGTCGGGGAGCGCGCGCTGCCAGGCCTGGGTCGCCTCCAGCGCGCGCGGGAGCTGCCCTGAGTCGCGCAGGGAGTCGGCGTAGAGTTCGTGCAGGACCTGCGACCCCGGGTCCCGCGCGAGGCCGCGCGCGGCGACCTCCGCCGCTGCCTCGAAGTTCGCGCTGAGGTAGAGCGCCCCCGCCCAGTTGGCCTCGAGGGGCTCCCCCCCGAGGGTCGCGCGGCGAAAGGCCTCGGCGGCGCTGGCCTGGTCGCCGCGCCGGGCGTGCACCTCCCCGCGCAGGCCCCACACCCGCGCGCGGTTGGGCGCGCTCTCGCCGACCCCCGCGAGCGTCTCCGCCGCGTCCTCGACCCGATCGGCGAGCAGGAGTCGCTCGGCCCGAGCCTCGAGCGCCAGGGGGTGGTTCGGCTGCAGCTCGAGGGTCCGCGCCAGGGCCTGCTCAGCCGCCTCCTCCTCTCCGGGCACACCGTCGCGGAGCTGGAACTCGAGCCACGCGCCCTCGGCGCTC
>JAGQRJ010000594.1 GCA_020425635.1 Planctomycetota bacterium
AGGACGTCAGCGGCAACGTGGTCGCGCCCCCCGGCGCGACCCACGCGCAGCTCGTGGGCGCGGCCACGGGCAACGGCAAGGTCCGCTTCGACCGCCTCTACCTGGCCGAGGCCACCGAGCCCCGCGAAGGCGGCGGCGAGCCGGTGCCCGTCGACCCGCCCTGGGAGGTGCTCAGCGGGCCGCAAGGCCTCGAGCTGTGGGCCGACCCGAGCGCGGTGATCACGGTCACCCACTTGGAGGAGGAGCTGCTCTTCGGCCTCGGGCTCGCGACCCCCGACCGGGTGCGCGACCCGCTCGGGCACCAGCGCAGCGCGCGCGTCGACCAGCCGCTGAGCTGGCAGGCCGACGAGAGCCTGCTCGCGATCGGCGCGCTGCCCTTCCCCGCGCCCGAGGGCACCCCCTTCGACTTCGTGGGGACCGCCGTGACCGAAGGCGTCCGCCTGCGCTGGACCCTGGGGCGCGGCGCGCAGCCCCTGCCCCTCGTGTTCACGCTCCCCACCAAGGCCCGGATCGACGACCTCGCCTTCGACGGGCGCCCGATGCCCACCCCCACCGAGGCCGGGGTGACCCTCGACGACGTGGCGGAGATGACCTGGGGCAAGGACGCCAAGCAGGTCTCCTTTCGCTTCAGCGCGCCGGCCGCGGTCACCTTCTTCCCGCACGGCGGGCAGGGCGCCTTCGTCGTGCTCGGGATCCCGCCGCGCAAGCTCAAGAACGGCGACCTGCTCCTGGGGATCGACCTCAGCGCGGCCTCGCTCGGCCGCGGGGCGCAGGTGCAGCAGCGCTTCCGCGAGGCCAAGGAGGCCCGCGCCCGGGGCGCGTTGACCCGCGCCCTCGAGATCTACGGCGGCATGCAGCGCGAGTTCGCCTTCGACGCCGAGGTCGTGGCCCGGGCCAAGCGGGAGGCCGACGCGATCCGGGCCCTGGCGCAGCAGCTGCTCGAGGGGGTCGAGTGGGCCCAGCGCGAGTCGCGGCGCCTGGCGCTCCCGGCCTACGCCGTCGCCGCCAAGCGCGCGCTGGCCGCGCTCGAGCGCGACTTCGCCGGGACCTCCGAGCTCGACCGCGCGCGGACGCTGGTCAGCGAGATCGAGGAGCGGGTGCGCTCGGAGTCGGGCAGCGCCCTGAACACCGAGCTGGCCCGGCTCAACCGCACCGCGCAGGAGCACGTGCGTCAGGGGCGCGACGCGCTCGCGCGCTTGATCTACGCGCACGTCGCCGGGCACGACCCGGAGCTGGGCGAGGTCCGCAAGGCCCAGGCCGCGCTCGAGCGCCTGGTGGGGGGGCCCAAGTGAGCCGCGCGCTGGGGATCGACATCGGCGCCAGCGGGGCCACCGCGGTGGTCGTGCGCGCCAAGCGGGGCTCCCTCGCGGTGGAGCACTTCTACCACGCGAGCGCCGCCGACCTCCGCGGGCGGGGGGTCGACCCGGAGTCGCCCGAGCAGGTGACCCAGGAGGTGTGTCAGGCCCTGGGCCAGCGCGGCTACCGCGCCAAGCGCGCCACGATCGGGGTCTCGGGGCGCGACGCGATCATTCGCTACTCGCTGCTCCCGCCCATGCCCGAGTGGCGCATGAACCTGCTCGTGGGCATGGAGATCCACGAGATCGCCGAGCGCACGGGCGAGCCGCTGAGCTCGGACTTCCGCGTGCTCTCGAGCGGGAGCGGCGGCAACCTGGTGATGGTCGCCCTCGCCAAGGACGCCCGGGTCAGCGAGTCGGCCGACGGTGTGGAGCGGGCGCGGGTCGAGGTGGCGCGGGTCGTGCCGCAGCCGGTCGCGGTCGGCGACTGCGCGCGCTTCCTCGACGACGACACCCACCGCATGACCCTCGTGGTCGAGGTCGGCGGCGCGTCGTCGGAGGTCGCCCTCGTCGAGCTCAACGACCTGCTCTTCGCGCGCAGCGTGGCCCAGGGCTGCGAGCCCTACGTCAAGCGCGTGCGCCAGCTCCTCGGCTGCGGCGAGCGCCAGGCCTGGGAGGCGCTGCGCGCGGGGGTCACCCCAGACGGCGCGTCCCTCGCGGGGCCCCTGGCCCCGGTGCACCGCCAGCTGGCGTCCATGCTCCAGTCGACCCTCGGCCTCGCGCAGAAGCAGCTCCACCGGCGGAGCCTCGAGGTCGAGCGGGTCCTGGTCACGGGCCCCGGGGCGCAGATCCCGGGGCTGGTCGAGGTGCTGCAGCAGGAGCTGAAGGGGGGGCCCGAGGTCGAGACCTTCAACCCCTTCGACCACCTCGACGCCTCCGAGGCCGACGCGGCCTCCCTCGAGGCCGTCGAGCTCCACGGCTACGAGGCCCCCACCGCCCTCGGCCTGGCCTTCGCGACCCTCCTGCCCAGCGCGAGCCGGGTCGACCTCTTGCCCCTGGCCCACAAGGCGCGGCTCGAGTTTCGCCACCGCACGCTCTGGACCTGGGTCGCCGGGATCTCGCTCGCGCTGGCGCTGCTGGTCTCGGTCGGCGCGGCGATCGCCTCGCGCTCCAAGCAGGCCGGGCGGCAAAAGGCGCTGCGCCTGGCGCTGAGTCAGGTCGAGGCGCGCCTCGGCGAGCACCAGGCGCGGGTGACCGAGAACGACCAGGTCGACGAGGCCCTGCGCCAGCTCGCCCAGCGCAGCCGCCCGGGTTACCACCTGCAGAGCCTGCTCGGCGCCCTGGGCGAGGGGCTCCCGCCCGAGATCTCCCTGAGCTCGGTCGAGCTCTCGCGGGAAGGCGACCCCGAGGGCGCCTTCCACTTCGTGCTCGGCGGCTTCGCCGACAACGCCCAGCGCCGCGGCGTCGCGGCCATGCGCGCGCTGGAGGCGGCGATCGCCGACCACCCGGAGGTCGCCAAGGCCGTGATCCAGCCCCGCGACACCGGGGGGGTGAACATCGAGTTCAGCCTGGTGGTGGTCCCCGAGGGCAACCCGAGCGCCGAGGGCGCCGGGGAGGACGAGTGAGGGGCGCATGGACCTAGAAGCGATCTGGCAGACGCACAAGCCGTTCATCGTGAAGGTCGGCGCCGGGGCGCTGGTGTTCGCGATCCTGGCCTACTACCAGAGCTCGGTCACCGCCGGGGCGCAGCTCCTCGAGCGCCAGAGCGTGAGCCTCGAGGGCGACCTGGTCGCCAAGCTCGACGACCTCGAGGGCGCCGAGGGTTTGGAGCAAGGGCGGAACACGGCCTTGACCAAGGACCTGCGCCCGGCCGTGCTCGGCGTGGTCGGCTGGACCGCGGACCCGGCCTTCGTGCTCCCCGCGGGCGATCGCTCGCCGCGCCTGTTCTACACCGCGGCGGTCACCAAGGCCGAAGACCGGGTCTCCGACGCCGCGTCGACCTGGAACGCGGAGGTCCCGCGCGACGCTGCTGGGCTGGGGCTGCCCGCCGAGGTCGACGACTCGCTGGTCGCGGAGGCGCTCGCGCGGCTCGACGTGAGCGAGCGGGTCGTGCGGACCTTGATCGACGCCGGGGTGCGGCGCGTCTCGGCCTTCAGCCCGCAGCCGGTGACCTACCAGTCGCCCGCCGGGCTCGGCGGGCACCTGCGGGCGGTGCCCTTCGAGGTCACCTTCGCCGGCGGCCCCGAGGTGCTCGGCAAGGCGCTCAAGGGGCTCACCGAGCCCGGCTCCTTCGTCGAGGTCCTCGGCTGCCAGATCGAGCGCGTGGGCGAGGGGCCCCAGGCGGGGGTCGAGGTCCAGCTCAGCGCGCAGGCGCTGTCGCTGGTCGACTCGATCCCCGAGCAGGCCACCCAGCAGTCCACCTCCGCCTCGAGCCGGCGCGGGCGCCGGCGCGGCCGGCGCGTGTTCGGGAAGGACCGCTAGGCATGGTCGTGACCAAGGAGAAGCTGCTCGCCGCCGTGGCGCTGGGCCTCAGCGCGATGCTCCTCAGCGGGCTGCGCCTGCCGCACGCCGACCCGATCCCCGAGGTCTTCCCGACCGAGGCCGAGCGCCGCTTCCGCGTGCTCGGCGGGCTCCCGGTGGTCGGGCCCGAGGGCGAGCTCGAGCTCGAGCGCGACCCCTTCGTGGTCCAGGACGCGTGGGCGCCCATGGAGCCCGAGCCGCTCGAGGTGCCGGCGCGGGAGGCCTGGCTGCGCGCGCTCCCGGGCGGTCCCCTCGAGGCGGCGCGCGAGCCGAGCGACCGGGTGCGGATCGTGTCCCCGCCCGGGCCCGGCACGCCCGCGGAGGTGCAGAAGTGAAGGTCGTGACCCAGCTGCTCCTGGCCGCGCTCCTCGCCGCCGGCGCGTGGGCCCAGGCCCCCGACCTCGACGTGCTCGTCGACGAGGACTACCGGGTCTACGACCTGGTCTACCTCACGTCGAACAAGAAGCCCGTCGAGTGCACGGTGCTCCCCAGCGACGACCCCGACCTGGTCAAGATCCAGCGCAAGGGGCGCTCGGGGAGCGTGAGCATCGAGCGCTCGCAGGTCAAGCAGATCGTCCCGCGCCAGACGCCGATCTCCGCCTACCGCGAGCGCGCCGAGCTGCTGCAGGCGGCGGCGCGCGGCGACCTCCACCGCCGGCTCGCCGAGTGGTGCCTCAAGCAGAGCCTCCAGGTCCAGGCCGAGGAGCAGCTCGTGCAGGCGGCCAAGGCCGAGAGCGACCCCGCCGAGGGGAACCGCCACCGCGAGCGCCTGGTGGGGCTGCTCGAGCAGCGCGCGTGGGGCCAGGTCCCCACGGCGCCCGAGCTCCTCGAGCAGATCCTGCAGCTG
>JAGQRJ010000595.1 GCA_020425635.1 Planctomycetota bacterium
CGCTCGCTGCCCAGGGTCGGGCGGCTCGAGAACGCGACCAGCTCGCGCAGGTGCTCGCGGTGGAAGGGCCCCTTCATGAGCGGGGCGATCGCCTTCAGGCGCTCGGCGAGCAGCGCGCGGGCCTCGCTCAGGCGCGCGTCGACGTGCGGGTTGCTCGGCTGGCAGCCCTTGACCGCCTCGCCGAAGCGAATCGCGGCCACGGCGTCGTCGACGGTCTTGCCCTTGGCCATGAGCACCTTGACGCCGTCGGCCAGGGCCTCCTGGGCGGCGAGCAGGCGGGCCTTGGCCTTGTAGATCTTGGGCAGGTGGAACTGGTTGACGCGCTTGAGGTCGGCGTCGGCGATCTGGGGCGCCTTGGGCCCGCCGTAGGGCAGGTCGGCGAAGGCCGCCAGGTCCTCCTTGCCGTAGTAGGCGAACACCCCGGGGTAGGCCTCCGCGTCCTTGGCGACGCGCGCCTCGAGCGTCCCGAACGCGAGCAGCTCGAGGTCTTGGGTGCAGTTCGCGACGCTGTCGGCGTTGAGGGTGAAGGGCAGGCCGTCAGCGGCCTGGGCGCGCGCGCGGTAGTAGCCCTCGATCTGGGCGCCGGCGCCGGCCACGACGGGGGCGCCCTGCTTCTGCTTCAGCTCAGCGCGCCGCAGCTCGTTGTTGGCGCGGATCTTGGCCGGGAGGGGCTCGAGGTCGGCGATCGGCTCGTTGGGCCAGCGCTGCTTGATCGAGGCGACCGCGGCCTCGAAGCGCTCGGTCAGCGCGTCGAGCTCCTGGTTCCAGCGCGCGTCCTCCCACTTGCCTTGCCGGCCGTGGGCCACGATCTGCTGGAAGAGCTGCTTGGCGCCGATCACCGCGCCGATCGCCTCCGGGTCGACGACCTCGCCGGCGCCGGCGTCGCGCAGCTTGGTCTCGGGGAGCCACTGCCGGGCGTCGCTGGGCATGCCCTCGAAGCGGAGCTCGTATTCGGGCGGGTTGCCCTTCTTGACCTTCCACACCTTGGCGCGGTACCAGCGGCCGTCGGGGCCTTGGGCCTCGACGTCCTGGGCGTTGCGGTACTTGGGTTTGCTCTGCGCGCAGAGCGGGGCGATCGAACACACCGCGATCACGGCGGCGAAGGGCAGTCGGTTGAGCATTCCGGGCTCTCCTCTGAAGGTGAGCGCAGAATCTTAGGGCGATCTCGGCCGGCGGGAAGGGGGGGCGGTCCGACGGCGGCGGCTCAAGCCTCCCGGGGCGCGCGGAGCCAGATCGCGACGATGAGCCCGTAGATCAGGACCCCCGAGATCACGTGGACCAGCACCGGGTCTTGCCCCGGGGCCACGGCGTCGACGAAGCAGGCGGCGGCGCCCACCAGGGTCGGGAGCCACAGGCGGCGGTCGACGGTGACCGTGGTCACCGCGCCGACCGTCACGAAGATCAAGCCCAGCTCCATGAGGTAGATGTTGAAGGGGAAGCCGTAGACCCAGCAGGTCCCGAGCGCGAGCATGGAGGTCGCGAAGCCCGCGGCCACGACCCCCACCAGCCGGCGGTTGATCGTCTCGGCCAGCAGGGCCTCGCGGTAGAGGTAGAGGTTCGTCGCGAGCACCCCGCCCACGAGCAGCCCCGCCAGCGCGAACAAGGGGTAGCTCGGCACCGCCAGCTCGTAGCGCACGAGGAGGAACACCCCCAGGCTGACCACGTTGCTGAGCAAGGTCGCGTAGAACAGCGCCCACGCGCGCTCGCGGCTGCGCACGGAGGGGTCGTGCTCGCGCTTGAGCGCGGCGAGCTGCTCCGGGGCGGCGGCCTCGACCTCGAGGACCTTGGTCAGCTCCGCCAGGCGCTGCTCGAGGGCCGGCCGCGGCTCGGGGAGCGCCACGATCAGGGCCTCGACCAGGCCCCGGTTGCGGCGCCCGAGCTCGTGTTCGATCCCGAGCTCGAGGCAGGCCTGCAGCCCGCGGGTCGCGTCTTCGTTCCCGGGCCAGATCTCGAGCGCCTGCTCGTAGCGGAAGCGGCAGGCGTCGAGCAGCGCGCGGGTCGCGGCGGGGTCGGCGTCGGCGGCGTAGAGCGCGCCCAGCTCGGCCCGCTGGGCGTCGGCGCGGTCGGTGAGCGTGATCGAGCCGCGGTGGTCGAGGAACTCCTCCAGCGCGCGGCGGAAGGCCAGCGCGCTCTCGGGGCGCTGGTCGGGGTCGACGTGGGTCGCCCGGGTGCAGAGCTCGGCCAGCTCGTCGGGGACCTCCGGGCCGTAGTCGTGGGGCTCCGAGCGGAACACCTTGTGGATCAACGCGTAGTGCCCGCTGCCCTGGTGCCGGGGCTTGCCGGTCAGCGCGTGGTGCAGGGTCGCGCCGAGGAGGTAGACGTCGGTGCGCGGATCGAGGGCGGTCGGCTCCTCGAGCATTTCCGGCGCCATGTAGGCCAGGGTGCCCACGATCGTCGCGGGGAGGTCGGCCAGGTCGCGGACGCGCACCGCCGCGCCCCAGTCGACGAGGTAGACCTCGCCGAACTCGCCGACCATGACGTTGGCGGGCTTGATGTCCCGGTGCAGGATCCCCTTGCTGTGGGCGAAGCGCACCGCGTCGCACACCCGGATCAGGATCCCGAGGTTGGCCCGCAGCCGGTCTTCGGCGAGGTCGCTCCAGCCGTGGTGCTGGGGGTCGCGCAGCAGCTCGAGCCAGCTCGTGCCGACCACGCGCTTCATGACCAGCACGGGGGCCCCGGCTTCGCTCTGACCCAGGCGGTGCACGGGGACGACGTTGGGGTGCTCGAGGTAGCCGGTGAAGAACGCCTCCTGCACCAGCGCCTGGGTCTCGCGCTCGGGGGCGCCGGGGCGCACGGTCTTGAGCGCCACCTCCCGGCGCAGCCCGCGGTCGAGGGCGAGGCGCACCTGGCCCATGCCGCCCTCGCCGATCACGCGCACGTCACGGAACTGGGGGTCGTCGCCCTGGAGCCGGAGCGGCTCGAGCTCGGTGAGCTCCACGGCCGCGGGGCCGAGGACCTTGGAGTCGGGGTCGGCGGGGTTGAGCGTGCGCCCGCCGACGAGGCTCGCCTCGGGGTCGACCTCACGTCCGCCCTGGGCGCAGAACGCGTCCCACACCGCGGTCAGGGCCTCGGTGGCCTGCAGCGCGCCGGTGGGGTGCGCCTCGTCGTCGAGCTCGGGCGGGTCGTCGCTCACGCCGCAGAGGCTACGGGAATTCGGCGCGCAGAGGTAGCGCAGGGCGCTCCCTGCGCGGAGGGCGGGTGGAGCGACGCTCGTCGAGAACTGGGCTAGAATCTGGCCGCGCCACACGGCGTGGGGAAGGACGACGGGTGGCACTCACCTCGGTACCGCAGCAGTTTCGCAACCTGGCGCGGCTCCCGCAGATCGTGCGCGTGCTGTTCAAATACGGCTTCGGCGACGTCGCCTCCCGGATCGGGGTCGACAGCGCGCTGCACAAGCTCAAGACCCGGGTCTTCAACGTCGACCCGCGCTTCACCGCGCTGACCACCGAGCAGCGGATCAAGCTCGCGCTCGAAGAGCTGGGCCCGACCTTCGTCAAGCTCGGGCAGGTCATGGCGACCCGCCCCGACCTGATCCCCATGAGCCTGATCGTCGAGCTGCGCGAGCTGCAAGACAAGGTCAAGCCCTTCGACACCTCGGGGATCCGCGCGCTGATCGAGGCCGAGATCGGGCGCCCCGTCGACGAGGTGTTCTCCGAGTTCGACGAGCAGCCCCTCGCCGCGGCGAGCATTGC
>JAGQRJ010000596.1 GCA_020425635.1 Planctomycetota bacterium
AGGCAGAGGCAGAGGGCGCCGCGGCCCCTTGGGGTGAGGCCGAGGAGCTTCGCTGCGAGGCCGAGGGGGCTCGGGACGAGCCTCCTAAGAGACCAGAGGCAGAGGCAGAGGCAGAGGCAGAGGAAGGCACGGGCGGGGGTGAACCCCGCCCCTACATGGAGTGCAGACGTAGGGGCGGGGCTTACCCCCGCCCGGGGTCAGCCGAATCGGGGCCGAGACCGACGCCGAGCCCGAGACCGGTGGAGGTCGACGCGGGTGGCCGGGGGGACCGGGCCCGGGGGACCGGGCCAGCTTTGCCAACGGGGACTTCTGTCCATGCAGCGCGAGCGTCCAAGCAGCGCGTTAGCACGCCGGACGGTGCGGAGCGCGTCGGTCCTGCGGTCGACACGCCTGAGTACGCGGCGCGCGTGATCCGCAGGGCCGACGCGCTCCTGCGCCCTCGATTGCACCAGGCCCCTGATTTCAAGTTGGCCGCAACCCAGGCGGAGCGGGGGGCCGGGGTCTGCGAGCGAGGCTTCTGGAGGTGCCACCCCCCTGACGATTCTCAGCGGTAGCCTTCGTGGAGGGGCACCTCCAGCGCCGAGCCGCGGACCCCGGCCCTCCGCTCCGCCGTTGCCTGCACGGGGAGCCTCAGTTGGCGCGGAGCCCCAAGCCCCAAGCCCCAGGCCCCAGCCCAAGCCCCAGGCCACAGCCCAAGCCACAAGCCCCAGGCCCCAGCCCAAGCTCCAAGCCCCAGGCCCCAGCCCAAGCCCCAGGCCCCAGCCAGAGCCCAAAGGTGCGTCTATGCCTGTTGGCCGTGCCTCGCGCTGGCCGAGCGGCGCAGCTTGCGCAGCAGCTCGTCGCTCCACGTCACCGCCCGGTTGCGGCCCGACTCCTTCGCCTCGTAGAGCGCGTAGTCGGCCTTCTTCACCAGGCGCGCGCGGTTCTCGCGCTCCGCGGCGCCCGCGGGCACGGTCGCGACCCCGATCGAGACGGTCTTGCGGATCTCGAGGTCGTCGTCGCCGACGGTGAAGTGCTCGCCCGAGACCGCCTTGAGGATTCGCGTCGCGATCTTGTCCGCCAGCACCGCGTCGGCCCCGGGGAGAATGATCGTGAACTCCTCGCCGCCGTAGCGCGCCACGGTGTCGGTGGCCGGGCGCACGCACTTCTTGAGCAGCGCGCCCATTTTCTGCAGCACCTCGTCTCCGGCCTGGTGGCCGTAGGTGTCGTTGGTGTGCTTGAAGTGGTCGATGTCGAGCATGAGCAGCGAGAGCGGGGTTGCCGAGTCGCGGATCTCCTTGAGCTGCTCGTCGAGGCGCTGCTCGAAGAAGCGGCGCAGGTAGACCCGGGTCAGCCCGTCGACCGTCGCCTTCTCGTAGAGCTCGGCGTTCTTGAGCGCGATCGCGAGCTGCCCGGCGAGGATGTCGAGGATCTTCTGGTCGTTGCCCGAGAACGAGCCACCGCCGACCTTGTCGGCGAGCGAGATCGTGCCCAGGACCTTGACCGCCCCCGGGGCGCTCTTCCCGCCGCCCTTGGAGACGATCGGCACGATCAAGAACGAGTTCGAGGCGTAGCGCGAGTGAGGGGTGTAGCCGTGCTCGCGCACGTCCTGCACCAGGAGCGGGCGGCCCTCCTCGATCACCTTGCGGCAGAAGCGCTCGCCGATCTCGCTCCCGCGGATCTTGGCCCACACCTCCTTGGTCATGCCCTGCACCGAGGCCAGCTGCAAGCGGCCGTCCTTGGGGTTCTGAATGATCACGCTCGCCTTGGTGCAGTTGATCAGCTGGCAGGCGAGCTTGCCGACCTCCTTCAGGATCTGCTCGCGGTCGAGGAAGCTCGACAGGCGCTGGGTCGCGCGCCCGAGGTGGAACAGCTGCTGGTTGTATTCCTGGCGGCGGCGATAGGCCTTGCAGTTGTCGACGTGCACGGCGACGAAGTTCGCGATCGCGGTGAGCAGCTCGAGGTCGTCCTCGCTGAACGAGCGCTCCTGGCTGCTGTCGACCTGGAGGATCGCCACGATCCGCCCGTGCTGGACGCAGGGCACGCAGAGGAAGGCGCGCACGTTGGAGTCGACGATCGACTGCCCGCTGAGGAAGCGCGCGTCGTCGAGGGCGTCGGTGCAGAGCACGCCCTCCTTGCTGTTGAGCACCTCCTTGAAGATCGTGCGCGAGAGCACGTCGTCGCCGGCGCGCCCTGGGGTCCGCGAGCGGCTCGCCAGCGGCTTCAGCCGGCGCTGATCCTCGTCCATGGTCAGAATGAACACGCGGTCGGCGCTGAAGATCTCGAGCACCTGATCGACCACGCGCTCGCCGAGGCGGCGCAGGTCGAGGGTCCCGCTGAGCTTGTGCGAGAGCGTCAGCAGCGTGCGCACGCGGTGGTCGGCGCTCTGCGAGCGGTCGAGCGACTCGAGCATGCTCTCGGCGTCGAGGAAGCCCTTGCGCCGCGCCTGGATCTGCGAGCGCAGGAGGTCGTCGGTGTCGATCGTCTGGTAGTCGAGGGGCTGCTCGTGCTGGGGCTCGGAGTCCTCGGAGAACACGAAGGTCGTGTCCGCGATCTGGATCCAGTCGCCGTGCTGCAGGCGGGTGGTCTTGAACACCTCGCCGTTGACGGTCAGCGCCTTGCTGTGGTCGAGGTTCTTGATCTCGTAGCCGCTCTTCTTGCGGAAGATCTCGGCGTGGGTCGACGACAGGCGGCGATCGTTGAGCACGATCGTGTTCTTGTCCGAGCTGCCCAGGGTCTCGCGACTGCGGGTCAGGTCGAAGGTCTTCCCGCGGTTCTCGCCCTCGACGATGATCAGCTGGGCCACGAGCTACTTCTTGTCTCGGAGCAGCTGAATGAAGTCGTTGTCGTCGCGCAGCTTGTCGAACGCGGGCTCGTTCTTGAGCCGGTCGAAGCCGCGGAACCCGTTGTCGAGCGCCTCCTTGAGCTGCTCCAGGGACCTGGCCCGGAACTCCTCGACCTGCCCCGGGCTCAGCCCCTCGTCGCGCATGCGGTGCGCCCAGAGCTGCGCCTGGAGGTAGTGGCTGATCCCCGA
Source organism: Planctomycetota bacterium (assembly GCA_020425635.1). Taxonomy (GTDB): domain Bacteria; phylum Planctomycetota; class J058; order J058; family J058; genus JAGQRJ01. The sequence continues at coordinate 3,014 of JAGQRJ010000596.1, forward strand.
GATCGGGTCGAGCTCGAGCGCCGCGTGGTAGTCGGCGAGCGCCGTCTCGTAGAAGGCCTGGATCTCCTCGGGGGTCTTCTCGTAGTCGGGGTTGGCGCGCTTGAACTCGAGGAAGCCGCGGTAGAGCATGGCCGTCACGTGGGTCGGGTTCAGCTTCAGGCAGTGGTTGAAGTCGTCGATCCCCTTGAGCAGGTCGTCCTCGGTGTACTCCTTGAACTCCGCCTTGGCCACGAAGAAGAACCCGCGCAGGAAGATCACGTGGGCTTCGTTGGGGTGGTCGGAGACGATCTTGTTGAGCTCGGTGATCACGCGGTGCAGGTCGACCACGTAGGTGATCTGGTAGACCTTGTTGTAGACCTCGTCGGCGATCCGCGGGTTCAGCTCGAGGGCTCGTGAGAGGTCGAGGATCCCGGGGACGAAGTTGCCGATCTTGAGGTAGCAGGTGCCGCGGTTGAAGAAGGCCTGCCCGTTCTCCGGGTCGAGGGCGATCGCGCGGTCGAAGTGCTCGATCGCCTCGGTGTAGTTGAGCTGGTTGCGCTTGGCCTCGCCCGCCTGGAGCTCGCGCTCGGCGGCGGCGAGGGCGGAGTCCTTGAGCAGCTTGAGCCGGTGCTCGTGGGTCTTGGCGTCGTCTTCGCGCCCCATGTCGCGGCACACCTGGACGAGCTGCTTGAGGTAGAGCCGCAGCCGGTTGACCTCCTCGGGGTCGACCTCGTCGAACTCCTCGGGGATCTCGCTGACCGCGGCCTCGAGGTCCTGGCGCGCGGCCTCGAGCGCCTCGGGGTCGTCGCCCCCGCGCCGCTCCGCCAGCGCGAGGTGCGCCAGGGCGCGCCCGTAGAGGGCGTGCCGCGGCCGCTCGTCGGGGCCCGCGCTCTCGATCGCGCGGTTGAAGGCGGCCCGCGCCGCCTCGGGGTCGCGCAGCTGCACGGGGCGCCCGGTCGCGGGGTCGGCCTGCTCGGGCAGGTCGCGCGCGAGGAGGAAGCCCTCGGTCTCGTAGGCCGCGCTCAGCAGCGGGTCGCGCGCCGCGGCCTCGCGGCAGAGGGTCAGGGCCACGTCGAGGGCGCCCCAGTCGGCGCAGAGCTGGGCGCGCCGCAGCTGGGCGACGCCGTCGAGGGGGTTGATCGCGGCGGCCCGGGCGAAGGCCCGGCGCGCGGTCCGGTAGAACTCGGGCTTCTTGGCGCGGTCGGCGTCGTCCTGCTGCTCGATGCCCTGGCGGAAGTAGTAGGAGGCGAGGTCGCTCCCGGTGGCGACCATTTCCCGGCCCTCCTCGAACAGCTCGTGGGCGAGCTTGCGCTTGCCCCGCGCCAGCGCAACCCGCGCGAGCCCGAGGGTCGCGAAGGCCGACGAGGCGTCGGAGTCTCGCGCGCGCTCGAACCAGCGCTTGGCCTCGTCGAGGTTCTTCTCCTGCAGCGCGAGCAGGCCCAGCATGGCGCGGGCCTGGGTGGCGTAGTTGGTCGAGGAGATCTCGCTCTCTTCCTCGTCCCAGGTGTCTTCGTTGTCCCAGGCCTCTTCCTCGTCCCAGCCGCCTCCGTCACGGGAGGTCGGGGCGTCGAGGTTCGCCATGGCCTTGGCCTCGCACAGCGCGTCGGCCTGCTTGAGGTCTTCGCGCGCGCCCTCGAGGTCGCCCTCGGCGAAGCGCAGGCGCCCGCGCCCGACCCACGCCGCGATCTGCGTGTCGTCGAGCTTCAGGGCCTTGGTGTAGGCCTGCGCGGACTTCTTGCGCCGCTGGTCGAGGGCCTCCTCGGCGGCCTTGCTGAGCACGTCGAGGGTCGGAGGCGGGCCGAGCTCGCCCTCGGGGGTGGCGCTGTCTTGGCGGAAGCGGCTCTCCTCCTCGAGCATGCACTCGACGGCGTCGGCGCGGAAGCGGAGCAGGTCGCCGAGGGCCGCCCAGGCCTCGGCGTGGACCGCCTGGGCCGCGGGGTGCTGGGTGTTGACCACCTCCTCGAAGTGCCGCTCGGCGAGGTCGTACTTCAGCTCGTATTCGCGCGCGAGGCCCTGGCCGAGGGTCGCCGCGTGGTAGTCGTGGGCGCGCTTGCTCGCCGTCTCGAAGTTCTTGGCGGCCTCGTCGAAGCGGCGGGTGTCGAGGTTCAGCAAGCCCTGGTAGTAGTGGCCCTCGGGCAAGGTCGGGTCGAGCTTGACCGCCTCGCGGAGGTCGGTCAGCGCGTCGCTGAAGTTGCCCAGCATGTGCTGCGCGCGCCCCCGCCACACGTAGCCGTCGAAGCTGTCTTCTTGCAGCTCGATCACGCGGTGGAAGTCGTCGAGGGCCTCCTCGTAGCGCTCGCTGCCGAACAGCGTCTGCCCGCGCAGGAGGTGCGCGCGGACCTGCTGCCGCCGCTCGAGGGGCGCCTCGAGGAAGTTGATCACCGAGGCGAAGCTCTTGATCGCCTCTTCGGGCTTGCCCCGGCGGTCTTGGACCACGCCCAGCTCCAGGCGCGCGTCGATGTTCTTCGAGTCGGCCTCGAGCTGCTTGGTGAAGGTCGCCTCGGCCTCGTCGAGGGAGCCCTGCGCGAGGTAGACCCGCCCGCGCTCGAGCTCGAGGTCGTTCGCGCCGGGGGAGCGCTCGAGGCCGCGCGCCAGGCTCGCCAGCGCCTCGTCGAAGCGCGACTGCGCGGCGTAGGCCCGCGCCTGGTGGAGGAAGGCGCTGCGGTAGCCCCCCTCGACCTCTTCGCTGAACTCGCCGAGGGTCGCGGCGTTCATGTCCACGGTGTTGAAGCTCGTGTATTCCTGGGCCAGGCTCTCGAGGCTCTCGAGGCTGGCGAGGGCCTCGCCCAACGAGGCGAGCGCGCCCGATGGGTCGCGGTCGTTGAGCCGGTTGACCCCGGCGTCGAGGCTGCTGCTCGCGGCCTCGAGCTCGGCCCGCACCGCGTCCTTGAAGTCATTGGTCTCGAGGACCTGCCGCTCGTGGAGCTCCGCGGCCGTCTTCTTCTGGTGGATCACGACGCCGACGGAGATGATCGTGACGCAGGCGAGGATCGTGCCCGCGATCACGAGGACCAGGGGCTTGTTCTTCTTGGCCTTCTTGATCAGGCGCCCCACGGGGCCGAGCGGCCGCGCCTTGATCGGGTCGCCGTTGAGGTAGCGCTGAATGTCCTCGGCCAGCTCGAGGGCGCTCGCGTAGCGCGTCGGGACCTCCTTCTCCATGGCCTTGAGCACGATCGTGTTCACGTCGCGGTCGATCCGGCTGTCGTGCTTCCGCGGGGGGATCGGCTCGTCCTCGAGGATCTTGTGGTAGACCTCCATGGTGGTCTCGCCGTGGAAGGGCAACTTGAGCGTCAGCAGCTCGTAGAGGATCACGCCCAGCGCGTAGACGTCCGCGCGGTGGTCGATCGTCACGTCGCCGCGCGCCTGCTCGGGCGGCATGTAGAAGGGCGTGCCGACCACGGTGCCGGTGCGCGTGAGCAGCGACTTGTGGTCCATGTTCTTCGCCAGGCCGAAGTCGGTGACCTTCGGGTGCCCGTCGGTGTCGAGGAGCACGTTGGCGGGCTTGAGGTCGCGGTGAATGATCCCCTTGCCGTGGGCGTAGTGGATCGCGCGCGCGACCTCTTCGATCATGTGCAGCACGCGCTCGACCGGCATCTTCTCCTTGCGCTTGACGATCGCGTCGAGGGGGTCGCCCTCGATCAAGTCCATGGTGAAGTAGTGGAAGCTGTCGTGGCAGCCGACCTCGTGCACCGCGACGATGTTCGGGTGCTGGAGCTTGGCGGCGGCCTCGGTCTCGCGGCGGAACCGGCGCACCTGGCGCTCGGAGGCGTTCTCGCCCTCCTTGAGCACCTTGAGCGCGACGATCCGCTTCAGGCTGCGCTGGCGCGCGCGGTAGACGATGCCCATGCCGCCGCGGGCGATCTCGCCGAGGATGTCGTAGGGCCCGAACACGGTCTCCACCGAGCCGTCGGGGTTGACCCGGGTGCCCATGGCGTGCGCGATCGGGTCGTCGGGCGCGACGTTGGGCGGGAGCTTCTGGCTGCCGCTGCCGTAGGCCGACCCGCTGCCGGCGCCGAAGCCCGACCCGGGGGGCGGCGCCCCGAAGCCCGAGCCTTGCGGCGCGCCGAAGCCCGAGCCGGGGGGCGGCGCCCCGAAGCCCGAGCCCTGGGGGGCCCCGAAGCCCGAGCCCTGGGGGGGGTGGGCGAAGCCCGAGCCCGGCGCGGGGTGGGCGAAGCCCGAGCCTTGCGGCGCGGGGTGGTAGCCCGAGCCTTGCGGCGCGGGGTGGTAGCCCGAGCCTTGCGGCGCGGGGTGGTAGCCCGAGCCCTGGGGCGCCGG
>JAGQRJ010000597.1 GCA_020425635.1 Planctomycetota bacterium
CCTCGCGGCGCGTGCGGGTCAGGCAGAAGACCTCGTGCGCGGGGATCGGCCGCTCCTCGCCGGCGGCGCCGTAGCGCAGCCCGCCCGCGAGCAGGTCGCGGACCTCGCGCGCGATCCAGCGTCCGTGGCGCTCGCGGATCCGGCCCGCCGAGAGGGTCTGCCCCTCGGGCACGACGAGCTTGCACACCTTGATCGGCGCCGCCGGGGCGCCGTCGCGCCCCACGAGCCGGCGCCCCGGGACGCCGCAGCGCACCTGGTCGTCGTAGGGGATCTCGGGGTGGCGGAAGAAGGGGGCCGGCGCCTGGGGGTCGTAGAGCGCGTGCAGCGCCGCGATCAGCGCCGGGGTCGAGCGGTAGCTCGCCCGCAGCGGCTGGCGCGCGGCCTGGGCGTGGGTGAGCTCGGCCCGGGCGCGGAGGTAGGTGAACACGTCGCCCCCGCGGAAGCCGTAGATCGCCTGCTTGGGGTCGCCCACGACCCACAGCCCGTGCTCGGGGCTCTCGAGGAACACGCGGCGGAAGATCCCCCACTGGACCTCGTCGGTGTCCTGGAACTCGTCGATCAGGGCGTGGCGGTAGCGCGCGCGCAGGCGCCGCAGGAGCAGCGCCCCCTGGGGGGTGGGGGCGCCGTCGGCGTCGCGCGCGGCGAGGGCTTCGCGCACCACGGCCAGCATGTCCCCGAAGGTGTAGACCCCCTCGCGCAGCTTGACCTCCGCCAGCCGCCGCTGCACCGGGGGCAAGAACAGCTGCGTCGCCGCGGCCTCGAAGGTGGTCATGGCCGCGCGCAGGCTGCGCAGGCAGGTCACGAGCGCCTGGGCCTCGCCGCCGAGGGCCTCGAGGGCGGCGCTGGGCGTGGGCTTGAGCAGGTAGTCGAGGGCGGAGTCGACCCGCTCGTCGGCGTGCAGCTCGAGCAAGGTCGGCGGCTCGTCGCTGGCGTCGGCCCAGGCTTCGAGCTTGTCGAGCCGGGCCAGGATCGCGGCGCGCGTGCGACCGTGGAGCCTGCGGGCGGGGTCGGCCACCTGGGCCCGCGCCTGGCCCAGCCGGGCGTCGCTGGCCCAGGCCAGCGCCTCGTCGAGGGCCCGCTGCAGGCGCCGCGGGTCGAGGGGCGGGCGGACCTCGGCGCGCTTGCCGTGCACGCTGTAGAGCAGCGTCTCCAGCGCGTCGACCGTCCGCCCCTTGCCCAGCCAGGCCACGAGCTCCGACTCGAGCGCGCCGGTGGCGAGCTGGCGGCGCAGGCAGTGCTTGAACGCGCGCGAGAAGGCCGAGCGCTCGTCCTCGAGCTCCTGGTGCAGCAGGCGCCCGAGCAAGAACGCGTTCTCGACCAGGGTGCGCTGGCAGAACCCGTGGATCGTGGAGATCGGCGCCTGGTCGAAGGCCAAGAGCGCGGCCTGGAGCCGCGCGCGGGCCGCGTCGTCGAGGACCCAGGCGTCGCGGCCCGCGCCAGTGCCGGGCGGGGTCTCGCGGCAGGCGGCCACGCGCTCGAGGAGCGCGCGCACGCGCTCCCTGAGCTCGCTCGTCGCGCGCTCGGTGAAGGTCACCACCAGCAGCTGCTCGATCGGCGTGCCCGCGAGCACGAGCTCGACCACCGCGTGCTCGATCGTGAAGGTCTTGCCCGTCCCCGCGCTGGCCTCGATCACGGCCAGCCGCGGAGGGGCCGCGCCCTCGCCTCGCAGGGCGCCGAGCACGGCGGGCTTGGGGTAGCGCACCTCGCTCACAGGCTGAGCTCGCCTTCGCAGCGCCGGCGCACGTAGGGCCCGAAGCGCGCCCAGGCCAGGTCTTCGGCGCGGGCCGGCGCGCGGTAGCGCCCGAGCTGGGCCAGGGGGCCGTGTTTCCCGCTGTGCGTGCGGAAGGCGTCGCGGCACAGGGCCTCGATCGCCTCGGCCAGCGAGTCGGCGGGCTGCGCTCCCTGCTCGTGCCAGGCCCAGAGGTAGGGCTGCACGGCCTCGACCGGAAACAGGTAGCCGTGGCCCCCGCCGAGGAAGTCCTCGATCAGCGCGCGCAGGTAGGCGCGCGCGTCGTCCGCGGCGAAGGGCCGGAAGGCGCGCAGGTTCTTGGGGTGCTCGAGCCAGGCCAGCCGGCCCGGGGAGACGAGCACCTGAAACGCCTCGTGCGCGCAGGCGTGCCCGGCGGCCGCGAGCACCACGTGGTCGAGGAAGCCGCGCAGGTAGTGCACGGCGCGCTGCCCGCCGAGGGCGAGCTGCAGCGAGCCGGCGCAGCCGGGGAGCACGCGCTGGGTCGCGCCGTGGAGCTGCACCAGGCGCGGCGCGCCCTCGAGCTCGACCTCGAGCTCGAGGGGCCCCGCGAGCACGGCTCCGGGCACCCCGCGCGGCGCCTGCCCGAAGGAGTAGCTCGCGAGCCCGCGCAGGGCGTCGTCGCCCGGGTGCCGGGTCACGTTCGCGAGCCAGGCCTCCAGCAGGCTCAGGTGCCGCGCGCGCTCGACCTGGAGGAACACGCCCGTGGGCAAGCGCCCGGCGAGCTCGTAGCGCAGGCGCGCGGCGTCGTAGGCCTGCGCGAGGTCGGCGGTCTCGAGGGCCTGCCCCGCGGGCACCGCCCCCAGGGCCGCGAAGAACACCTCGCGCAGGAGCACCGTGGCGTCGAGGGCCGAGCTGGCGAAGGGCTCGTCGGCGGCGGAGAGCGGGTCGTCTTCGTCCAGCCCGCGCAGCCCCAGGCGGTGCTTGGCCCAGGCCTGCAGCGGGCTGGCGAGGAAGTCGGCCAGCGCCGCGAGCTTCAGCGGCAAGGGCGCCGTGTCCGCGGCCAGGGCCTGGGCGTCGCCCAGGGGGTCGAGCTC
>JAGQRJ010000598.1 GCA_020425635.1 Planctomycetota bacterium
GTCGCGGCCGGCGCCGACGTGACCCGGCCCGCGGTGGGCAACGCGCTGGTCTCGGCCTGCCTCGCGGGGCACGCCGGGGTCGTGGAGCGGCTCGAGGCCGCGGGCGCGTCGTCGCCCGGGCTGGCCGCGGCGCGCACGATCCAGGCGGTGCGCGAAGGCGACGTGAGCGCGCTGCGGGCGCTGCTGGCCGCCGGCCACGACGCCTCGGCGGTCGACCCCACCGACCCGCGGACCCCCTCGGCCCTGCACCTGGCCGCCGCGGGGGGCAACGTCGAGGTCAGCCGCGCCCTGCTCGAGGCCGGCGCGCAGGTCGACGCGGTCACCTCCAGCGCGGTGGCGCCCTGGGGGCGCACCCCGCTCATGGTCGCGGCCGCGGCGGGCTACGGCGAGGTCGTGGGGCTCTTGCTCGAGCACGGGGCCAACCCCCAGACCCAAGACCGCGACTACGAGGAGGGCGAGCGCACGGCGCTCATGCTCGCCGCGGCCGGCGGCAACGTGACCACCGTGCGGATCCTGCTCAAGGGCGGGGCAGACCCCAACGTCAAGGACCAGGAGGGCCTGACCGCGCTCATGCACGCGGCGCTCTCGGGGGAGGCGGCCTCGCTGCGCCTGCTGCTGGCGGCCGGGGCGCGGATCGACGCGCGCTGCGCGCTGGGGCAGACCGCGCTGATCTACGCGGCCCAGGAGGGCAACCTCGAGGCGGTCGAGACCCTGCTCGACAGCGGCGCCGACGTGGGCACGCTGCCCCCCGAGGGCTGGAGCGCGCTCGCGGCTGCGGTCTACGGCGGGCACATGGACGTGGTGAGCTTGCTGATCGACGCCGGGGCCGACCTCGACGAGGGCGAGCGCGACCAACCGCCGCTGGCGCTGGCGGTCACCGAGGGGCACGTCGACGTGCTCGGCGCGCTGCTCGACGCGGGCGCCGACCCCGACGCGACCGCGGCCGGGGGCCTCACCGCGCTCATGCTCTGCGCCCTGGGCGAGCACAGCGCCCTGGCCGACAGCTTGCTCCAGGCCGGCGCAGACGTCGACGCGCGCGACGGCGAAGAGCAGACCGCGCTCATGCTCGCCGCGCACCACGGCCGCCTGGGGCTGGTCGAGACCCTGCTCGAGGCCGGCGCCGACCCGCGGCTCACCGACCGCGAGGGCTTGAGCGCGCGCGAGCACGCCGAGCGCGGCGAGCAGCCCGCGGTCCTGGCGCTGCTCGCGAGCTACGGCGTCGAGGCCGCGCGGCCGGCGGTCCGGCAGCCCTCGGACGCAGCGCGGGTCGACCCGCTGCGCGGCATGGCCGACTACTTCGGCGAGGGCCGCGCGCTCCTCGTGCGCGCCCCCTTGGCGCGGGTCGCCGACGCCCTGGCCGTCCACCGCGGCTGGCGGCGCCAGCCCGACGTGCTCGGGGAGACCCGCGAGCTCCCCGCGCGCTGCCTGCGGCTCACGGCCTACGCCGACCTCCCCTGGGCGGTGGTCCAGGCCGAGTCCGCGCTCACGACCGGGGCCCTCGGCGAGAGCGACGCCGCCACGCTGAGCGCGACCCTCGGCTGCGAGGCGGTGTTCCTCGCCAACAGCGACGAGGCCGGGACCCTGGTGTTCCGTCACTTCCGCGCGGGGCAGCTCGTCGAGCGCCTCGACTACGACAGCGGCGCCGACGAGGACGTCGACGAGACCCGCTACTGGCGCGCGGGCAGCGCGCGCCCGGTGGAGATCGACGACCCCTACGACTTCACCGACGCCCGCTTGCGCGCCCTCGAGGCCTACGTGCCCGCGTCCCTCCCGCCGGGAGAGGCAGGGCAGCGGCGCCACGTGGCCGGCGAGGCCGGCGCCACCCGCGCCGACTGGGTCAGCGCCTGAGCGGCGAGGCCCAGCGCGCGTCGAGCCCCCGCGCCGCCGCGCGCTGCGCGGTGTGCCACGACGGGCTCAGAGCCGACGACGAGGCGCTGCGCTGGACCTGCGCGGCCTGCCAGACCTGCGCCCACACCGAGTGCGTGGCCGAGTTCAGCCGCTGCCCGACCCTCGGCTGCGAGGGCGCGCTGCCCAGCGCGGCGCGCGCCCTGCGCTACCACGAAATGCTCGAGCAGCGCGACGGCTGGCTGCTGCGCCGGATCCCCCCGCTCGGCGCCGGGCTGGGGGGGCTCTTGGGCGGCCTCGAGGCGCTGCTCCGCGGCGACCTGCCCGGGCTCGTCCCCGGGGTGCTCACGGGGGTGGTCCTGGGCTTCATGACCCTGGGGCTGATCGGCACCGTGGTGGCCTTCGTGGCCTGGGAGCTCTACCGCAAGCTGACCGGCGCCCGGGAGCCCTGGGACGCCTGACGTGCCCCGACCCAGAGGCCAGGGCCCTGGGGCCGTGGTAGATTTCTGGGGTGAGCGCCTCTCCTCAGACCCTGTTGGCCGGCGACGAAGTCGCCAACCACCTGATCTTGCGCGTCCTGGAGCGCGAGGAGTGCGGCTGGGTCTACCTGGCCGAAGACCCCGACGGTTCGCGCGTCCGGCTGCGTGTCCTCGCGAAGCGCGCGCTCGAGAACGAGAAGGTCCGCGGGCGGCTGCTCCAGGACCTCGCGACCCTGCAGGCGCTGGAGCACCCGAACCTCGCCCGCTTCCTCGCCTACGGCGAAGAGGACGAGGTCTTCTACAGCCTCGAGCACAACGGCAACGCGACCCTCTTCGACCTGGTCTACCACCGCCGCCCGCTCAACGGCGAAGAGCTGCTGTGGGTCGGGCGGGGGGTGGTCTCGGCGCTCGCCGTGTTGCACGAGGCGGGGATCCCCCACGGCCAGCTCGGCGCGACCTCGATCGTGCTCCGCGACGACGGCCCCGTGCTCGTCGACCTGGGCCTCGACACGCGCCTCGACCCGGCCTACGAGCCCAAGCAGGCCATGCAAGCCGACCTGCTCGCGCTGCAGCAGGTCATGGGCTTCGCCGCGAGCGGGCCCGGGAACGACGGCGGCGAGGAGACCCAGGCGCTGGCGGCCTCGGCCGCCCGCCTGATCAACGCCCTCTCCCAAGCCAACTCGATCGGCGACGCGGTCGAGGCGATCGACCGGCTCGTCGAAGACTCGGCCAAGACCGGGATCGACACCCAGCCCGCGCTCACCGACTTCATGACCCTGCTCGAGGCCTCCGACTACAGCTCGGGGGTCTACCGCCGACTCGACGTGCCCCCCAAGACCGAGGTCTCGGAGCGCGTCCTCTCGGTCTCGAGCGTCGAGGGCAAAGCCCTCACCGACTCCGACTCCGACCCGGAGCTCGACCAGGCCCCGACCCGCGTCGACGCGAAGTCCAGCTCCGCCGGGCGCAAGACCGGCAAGGGCGCCAAGCGCCCCGACCTCCTGACCTCGCAAGACGTCGCCCTCGGCGACGACTCGGGACGGCACGTGCCGCTGGTCCCCCCGCCGGACGTCAGCCAGGAGGGCCTGTTCGAGTCCGAGGAGCGCACGACCCCGCTGGTCGAAGCCCCCGAGCCCTACCCGCGCCGCCTGGGTGAGTACGTGCTCCTCGAGGAGATCGGCAAGGGCCCGGGCGGCACGGTGCACCTCGCGCGCGCCCAGGAGGCGCAGAACCTGGTCGCGCTGCGGACCCTCAACCGCAAGCACTACAAGCGCGACGAAGACCTGCAGAAGCTCTGGCGCAAGGTCGACGCGACCGCGTCCCTCGAGAACCCGGTCTTCGCGCGCTCGATCGACCGCGGCGAGGTCGAGGGCGAGGCCTTCCTGGTCAGCGAGCTGGTCGCCGGCCGCAACCTCGACGAGCTCGCGGCCCAGGGCGTCGACGTCGAGCGCGGGCTCCTGCCCCAGCTGCTCCCGGTGCTCGAGGCCGTGGCCGAGGCCAACGACGCGGGGATCGTCGACGGGCACCTGCGGGCGGACCACATTCTGATCGACGGCGAAGGACGCCCGCGCCTGATCGATTTCGGGATCGGCGCGTCCCTCGGCAAGCGCCCACGCCGGGAGCCCAGCGACGACGTCGAGTCGGCCGCGCTCCTCGTCTACCACGTCGCCAGCGGCGGGCGCACGCCGCCGACCGAGGGCTGGCGCGCGAGCCTCCTCGGGCAGCCGGTCCCGCCCAGCGTGTTCGTGGGCGGACTGCGCGCCGAGATCGACGCGGTGGTGCTCAAGGCGCTCCATGAGGAGCCGCTGGCCCGCTACCCCACCGTCGCCGCGCTGCGCGAGGACCTCGAGCGCGTGCTCGCGGGCGGCGTGCCGGTGGCCCCTTCGCTCGGCGGCCCGCAGCGCGCGCTGCTGTGGGTGCTCGGGCGCCCGTGGTCTGCCGCGGCCTTCGGGCTCTGGGCCCTGTGCACGGTGGTGTTCTTCTGCGTCGCGTTGTTCTCCTCCCCTGCGCCGACCCCGGCGGGGCCCGCGCCGGCCACGACGAGCGCGGCCGACCTGGAGCGGATCGAGGCCGAGCGCAGCCGGGCGGTGGCGCGGGCCTTGAGCGAGACCGCGGACCAGCTCTACCGCGACGGCAACCCGCAGGCGGCGATCGGTCCCTACGGGCAGGCGCTGCTCCTCGACCCCGACCTCGAAGACGCCAAGAAGGGCCTCGGCAAGGCCGAGCGCGCCGCGGCCTCGCTCAGCGAGCAGCACGCCGAGGCGCGCAGCGACGCCACCCGCGCGCTGCAAGACGCCCAGAGCGCCCTCGACCAGGGCGACGCGGCGACGGCGCGCGAGGCCTTGAGCACCGCGGCCGACATGCAGCGCCTGCTGCTCGACGCCGTCGGCGCCGAGCAAGCCGACGCCGAGCTCCTCTCACAGCTCCTGCGCCTGCAGTCTCGCCTGGCCGAGGCCGAGGCCGGGACCGGCGGCGGGGGCGTCGACCCGCAGGCCGTCGAGCGCGCCGTCCGCGCGCGCCTGGCCCAGGCCGAGGAGGCCGCGCAGAGCGATCGCCAGCAGCGCGCGGCCGAGCTCACCCAGCAAGGCGACGCCGCGCTCGCCAAGCAAGACAAGGCCACCGCCAGCCAGCGCTACCTCGACGCCCTGGCCCTCGACCCGGAGCTGGGCGACGCGCTGCAGGGGCTGCGCGACGCCCTGACCCCCGAGCCCCAAGCGAGCGAGGGGGCCGACTCGGTGGCCACCTGGGCCGCCAATCAACGCGAGAGCCTGCGCGCCGACGCCGAGCGCGCGCGCGAGCGCGGCGAGCACAAGCGCGCGGAGGAGCGCCTGCTCCAGGCGCTGGCCTTCGGCCCGCGCGACCCCCAGCTGCTCGCGGCCCTCGAAGACGTGCGCAGCAAGCTCCGCGCCGTGCAGTCGGCCCCGCTCAGCGAGCGCGTCGCCGACGCGATCGAGCGCGGCGAGGCCGCCCTCGAGCGCGCGCGCACATCGACGGACCGCGGCGACGCGGCCCTGCACTACCTGACCGCCGAGGGCGAGCTGAGCGCCGCCCTGGCCCTCGACCCCAACCGCTCCGACCTGCGCGCGGAGCTCTCCAAGATCAAGGAGGAGGCGGTCGAGCTGTTCACGCCGCAGGTGCCCGCCGAGGCGGCCCCCACGCGCCTCGACGACCCCGTGCTGCAGTACGAGGAGGTCGACCAGGTCGCGATCGCGCGCGCCCTCGGACGCGAGGTGCGCTTCGCCCCTCCGGGGAGCGTCTTCGCCGAGCTGCGTCAGGAGATCGAGGCGCTGGGCAAGGAGCGCTTCCGCGTGTTCCTCCGCCTGCGGACCCGCGCCGAGCGCGTGCCGCAAGGCGGCCTGCAGTCGGTGCGCGTGGTCGCCCGTGGGTTCGAGGTCCAGCTCGAAGACAAGCAGGCCCGGGTGCGCTGGCCCTGGAAGTTCCTCGCCTTCGAAGACGGGCCCTACCCCCGCGCCAC
>JAGQRJ010000599.1 GCA_020425635.1 Planctomycetota bacterium
AGCTCGGCCCCTACGGGGCGTTGTCGCGCGGCCGATCGCGTTACCTGCTGGCGCCGCCACCGCTCCCTCTCGCGGAGCGAGCTGCCTGAGCCGTGCGCGCGAGTGGCCTTCGCGGTGCGACGGGTGGAGAAGGCCATGGCGAGCGGACACGGAAGGTCCGCGAGCGCGTCGGTCCTGCGGTCGGAGCGCTCGAGTTCGCGGCACGCGAGTCCGCAGGGCCGACGTGCTCCAGGGCCGTCGTTCGCGTTCTACCCCTTTTAAGTGGGTGGCAAACCTAGGCGGAGCGGGGGGCGGGGGAGCTGCTGGGAGGCATCTGCAGCGAGCGTCGTTCCAGGTCTACGGGGCGGTCTCGCTCGCCGGCCAGTAGGAACGACCGAGCGAAGCCGCCCCCCGCGGAGCCGGTGCCCGCGCGGTGCGCCCCAGTTGGCCCGAGGGGCCGAGACCGAGACCAGCGCCTGCGGCCCGTTGGGGGTGAGCCCTCGCAGCTTAGCTGCGAGGGCGAGGGGGCCTCGGAGAGGCCCCCTGAAAACACGCCGAGACCGAGACCCGCGCTTGCGGCCCCTTGGGTTGAGCCCAAGATTCGAGCGTTGACGCCGCGGCCTCGAGTGGGCAGAATGCGCGAACGTTCGTTCAGGAGTCGCCCGTGCCCGCCAACCTCGAGACCGTCGCCCGCACCCGCTCCAGCATCGAAGACGCTGCGGTGCGCCTGTTCACCAAGCAAGGCTTCCACGGCACCGGCATGCGCCAGATCGCGACCGAGGCCGGGGTCTCCCTGGGGAACCTCTACAACTACCACAAGACCAAGCACGAGCTGTTCGCGGCGATCTGCGAGGCCTATGAGGCGGACTACACCAGCGACCGGACCCCGATCGCCAAGGCCCTGAAGTCCTTCGCCTCGCTCGACGACCTCGAGCGCCTGGGCGAGGCCAGCCGCCAAACGGTGCGCACCTACGCCGACTACATTCGCCTGATCTACGTGGACGTGGTCGAGCTCGAGGGCGAGCACATTCGGCGCCTGTTCAAGAACATGCGCGCGCGCTACGAGGAGCTCCTCGGCGACCGCCTGGCCCAGCTCGCGCTGGGCGACGTGGACCCGATCGCCGCGATCATGACGGCCACGATCTCCTACTTCTACCTGTTCAACATCGAGTACGTGTTCGGCGTGAAGCGGCCCTTTGGGACGAGCGACAAGGACATGATCGGCAGCATCGCCACGGTGCTGCGGGAAGGAATGCGGCCACGATGAAGCTGCGAGTGCTCGGGGCGTGCGCGCTGCTCGCCTGCCCCATGGTGTGGGCCGCCCCCAACGGCATGGGGCGGGTGGAAGGCGGGGCCAAGCTCACGGGCGTCCCCGCCTCGGCGCGGCCCGGGCCCGTGATCAGTCTGCTGCGGACCACGCCCAACGAGGTGCTCAGCGGGGACCTCGAGGGGCGCCTGCTGCGCTGGTCCTTCGCCGACGGCAAGCTCGGCGAGGGCCTCCCCGCGGGGACCGTGGGCGGGGCGGTGCTCGACCTCGTCGCGTTCGGGGAGCACGTGCTCGCCGTCGACGACAGCGGCGGCGTGTGGCGGATCAGCGGTCGGCCCGAGCCGGAGCTCGTGGCCAAGCACCCCGGCGGCGCGGCGGCCCTGGCGGCGCTCGCGGACGGGAGCCTGTTCGCCACGGCCGGCGCAGACGGTGTGATCCGTCTGTGGGGCAGCGCTGGCGCAGAGCGCGGCGAGCTGCGCGGGCACGCGGGCCCGGTCGCCGAGCTCGCCTTCGACCCTCAGGACGCGACCCGGCTCTGGAGCGTCGGCCACGACGGGACCCTGCGGACCTGGAAGCTGACCGGGGGCAAGGGCGACAAGCCGTTCAAGGGCAAGAGCAAGGCGGAGCAGGTCTCGCGCCGGGAATTGACCGGGCTGGCGGTCAGCCCCAGCGGCGAGACCCTCCTGAGCTGCGGCTACACGGGCGAGGTCACGCGCTGGGCCGTCGAGAAGCGCAAGCTCGTCCCGACCCCGCTGCCCAAGCGCGAGTTCGCCGAGAACGCGCGGCGGGTGGCCGTCTCCCCCGAGGGCAAGCGCGCGGTGGTGGTGCTCCCGGGTGAGGGCGCGCTGTGGCTGATCGAGCTCGAGGGGAACGCCGCCCCGAAGCTGATCGAGCGCGGCGAAGACGCGCCGGCGTCGGCGGAGTTCGTCGACGAGGACACGCTGGCCGTCGGCGGCTTCGCCGGCAAGGTGGCGCGCGTCGCCCTGGGAGGTGGCAAGTGAAGCGCTTCGTCCTCGGCGCGGCCCTCGCACTCCTGTCGCTGGGCGTGACCCCCGCGACCGAGCGCTTCGATCCGGAGCGCGCGGTGACCTGCCCCAGCAAGCGCTGGGCGCTCACCGAGCGCTTGAGCGACCCGCACCCCTCGATGGTGCAGGAGACCTTCATTCCGCTCGTGGAGCAGCGCGAGCCCGAGACCGTCGAGGCCTTCGGCAGCGCGACCCCGCGCTCGTCGGAGTTCCTCCTGCACTACGCTCACGGCTGGGCGGAGGCCCCGAACCCGGTCCCCGTGCTCTTGATCCACGGGGCCGCGCTGACCTCGACCGACTGCTACGCCGACGAGCCCGTCGAGCAGCCCTACGAGGGGCTCGCTGCGCGCCTGGTCCGCTCGGGGCGCAAGGCGTTCGCGCTGACCTTCGCGCACTTCCATGGCGACAACGTGCTCCAGGCCGAGGCGGTCGCGGACGCGATCGCGCGGATCCGTCACGTCACCGGGGCGAAGCAGGTCGACCTGATCGCGCACAGCAAGGGCGGCATGTCTGCGCGGATCTACCTCTCGAGCGCGGGCCCCAAGTGGACGACCCGCTACCGGGGCGACGTGCGGCGCTACGTCATGCTCGGGACCCCCAACGGCGGGATCGACGTCAGCTTCGCCTACCCGAACCTCAACTACTGGGTGCTCGAGCACAAGAGCGCGGCGCCCCTGAGCTGGACCGAGGGCTACTACTACGGCAAGTGGGTCTCTTGGAAGGACCGCACGATCTACGGCAAGAACGGCCCGTTCCCCGGGCAGGCGCAAATGCTCGCGCGCTGGGACGCGCGCTACGGGCGCACGACCCAGAAGGGTCAGTTCGACGTCGACTCGACCTACGAGGGCGGACGAGGGCAGGTCAGTCAGAGCCTGGGAATCGACCGCGCGATCGCCGACGGAGGGAACTTCATGGCCGAGCTCGCGAAGAAGGCGATCGACCCCAAGGTCGAGCTCGCCGTGCTCGCGGGGACGAGCCCCTACGTCATGAACCTGGTCGGTGAGCGGCGCGCGCCGAGCGACGGATTGCTCCTGGTCGCCAGCGCCTTCGACACCGACCCGCTGACCCGGCGGGGAGCGAAGCTGATCCGCAAGGAGACGCTCTACTTGAACCACCTCCAGCTCGTCTACCACCCCCGGGCGAACGACTGGGTGGTCGACGTGCTCGACCAGGACGCTGCCGAGTAACGACTTAGGAAAATCCTCCGCGCGGGGATCTCGTGCTTGACGAGGCCCCTCAGAGCGCCTTAGAATGAACGCTCGTTCGTTCATTAGACTCCCCTGGAACCGAGCATGACCCTCTCCCTCACCTACCCCACGCGCGCGCTGAATGAACGATCGTTCGTGCGTTCATGGCACCGCGCGGAGGCTCCCTCGGGCCTCGCCTTGCGCTGGCGACCTGGCGCAGGCCAGCCGGTGGTCGGACTCCACGGCCTCGGCTCCCGCGGCGAAGACCTGCTGGCGTTGGCCGAGGCCTTGCCAGGGGCCCCGGTGGCGCTGATCGACCTCCCTGGCTTCGGGGCGACCCCCGGGTCGGTGGGCGACCTCGCTGGGCTGGCCGAGCACTTGCTCGAGGCCCTCGACGTCCTGCGCTGGGAGCGTCCCGTGTGGCTGGGCTGCTCCTTCGGCGGGCACGTGGCCCTGCGCGTCTCGCTCGACGCTCCTGAGCGCGTCGGCGCGCTGGTCCTCGCGGACTCGGGCGGCCTCGACCCCGCCCCCGCGCCCGAGCTGCGCGCGCTGTTCGCAGCGCAGGCCCTCGCCCAGCGCTCCGAGGAGGACGTCGCCCGCGCGCTCGACGCGCTCGTCGCGCGCCCCTGCGCAGCCACGCGGGCCTACCGCGCGCGCCGACTGGCGAGCCACTCCGGCGGCTCCG
>JAGQRJ010000600.1 GCA_020425635.1 Planctomycetota bacterium
AAGAAGGCGACGCGGGGGAGCGCGACCGCGGGCGGAGGCAAGCTCCGCCCCTACGGCTTGGTGGCCGGAGGGTTCAGGATCGGACTCGGTCTCGGCCTCTGCCTCGGTCTCTGCCTCTGCCTCTGCCTCGGCGTCGGTCTCGGTCTCGGTCTCGGTCTCGGTCTCGGTCTCGGTCTCGGCCTCGGCCTCGGTCTCGGCCTCGGACTCGGCCTCTCCCGCTACTGGCCGCTCTCGAGCAGGTCGGGGATCACCTCGATCCCGTCGCCGAGGGCGGGGCTGTCGGCGTCGTAGAGGGTGTCGAGGTGGACCACGATCGCGTCGGCGGGGGACGAGGCGCGGAAGGCGAGGCAGTTCTTGGGCTCGTTGTCGAAGGCCGCGACGACGACCCCGTGCTTGGGGAGCTCGACGCGGGTGATCAAGCCCTTGAAGTCGTCGGTGTGGAGCTTGGTGGGGTCGGCCTGCCCGGGGTAGCTCTTGGGCTTGTGGAACATGAGCACGCCCGGGCCGGGGGTCGGGAAGCCGTTGGCGGCGAGGGCGCGCTCGCTGAAGTCGCTGACGAAGGTCTTGCGCCCGGTGAGGTAGACGATCGTGGCGCCCTCCGCGACCAGCGAGGCCACGGCCTCGGGGGCGCCGGGCACGGGCTTGTCGAGCAGCAAGCTCTCGCCCTTGAAGAACAGCGGCCACACCACGCCGCGGATCGCCTGGAAGGTCTGGCCCTCGATCTCGTGGGTCGAGAAGCCGAGGTCGGCGAGGGTCTCCTCGAGGGCGTAGTGCACGGTCTCGATCGGGACCAGCTCGAGCCGCGGCTCGCCGTGGGTCTGGTGGTAGCCCTCGAGCAGCGCGGCGGTGCGGTAGCGGGTGTCGAAGAGCGTGTCGTCGAGGTCGAAGATCACGATCGGGGTCTCCCCGCTGGCCTTGACCTCGGCCACCCGCGCGCGCACCCGCGCGAGGACGTCGGAGTAGACGCTGACCTCGAGCCGGCCGAGGAGCTGGCCCCCGGCCCCGCCGAGGCGCGCCTCGAGGGTGTGGCTCCCCGGCTTGGCCTGCAGCGAGAGCCCCGCCTCGCCGAAGCTGGGGCGCAGCGCGCTCGCGCCCGAGACGCGCACGAGCTTGCGCAGCGCGGCGGGTTCACAGGTCAGCGCGAGGGTCTGGGCGCCGGCGCGGACCTTGACCGCGGTCGGGGTCGCGCCGAGGGCCTGCCCGTCGAGCGCCAGGGTCGGGAGCGGGGCCGGGGTCAGGGCGAGCTCGCGGCCCTGGGGGCCGTCGAGGTAGCCGCCCTTGAAGCCCTCGCCGTCGGCGCGGAGCTCGGCGACCCACGGCTCGCTCGCCCCGGCGAGCGCCCCGGCCACGCCCTTGGTGCTGCGGTAGGGACGGAGCCTGAGCGCCCCGCCGCTGGGGGTCCAGGCGCTCGCCCGCCAGGTCGCGCCCGAGGCGTCGACGATCAGCGCGCGGTAGCTGCCCGGGGTCTTGAGCGGGGTCAGCGCCAGGGACCCCTGGGCCGAGTCGCCGTTGGGCAGCTCGCCGGAGAGGGTCCACAGTCCGCTGAGGTCGCGGGTGGGCGAGGCCTGCTGCGCCTCCAGGCGCGGGGCCCCGAGCAGGGCGCACGCGAGCAAAGCCCCCAGCCAGTGAATCCGTCGCATGCCGCCTCCCGTCCCCGGAGCTTACCGCCCTGAGACCCCTCGATCCACACTTTGGTCGGCCCACGAGGTCGATCTAAGGTTCGATTCGAATGGCGCTTGTGAGTTTCTCTCGGTCGCAGCCCCCACGCCCGGGGGGGCGCTTGTGAAAGCCTTCGGAGCCAGGAGGACCCATGCCCCAGATCGACCTCGAGCAGATCACGATCGCCAGCCCGTGCACCGCCGACTGGGACGCCATGCAGGGCGACGAGCGCGTGCGCTTCTGCG
>JAGQRJ010000084.1 GCA_020425635.1 Planctomycetota bacterium
GACTGGCGAGGTCGGCGGCCTGGTAGCTGAACGAGGAGCGGTTGCCGCCTGCGCCGTGGGAGGCGACCACGAGCGGGTAGCGGCCTGCCCGAACCGGGTAGACGACCTGCAGCGGGACGTCGCGCTGGCGCGTCGCGTCTCGCTCGTGGGGGACGTCGAGGGTCCGCACCTCGAGCGGGCCCGAGGGCACGCTGCGGTCCGTGGCGCAGGCGGAGGTGGCGAAGAGCAAGCCGAGCAGCAGGGTGGGTCTCATGTCAGGCGATACCGCCCACGCCGCGCGCAGGATTCACCGCGGTCGCCAAGCACCCTGTCGGCTTAGCGAGGGGCCGCCTCCAGGCAACGGTCACGGAGGATCCGAGCATTGGCGGCGTCCCTGGGCGGCAGCCCGATCTCGAGCGCCTTGGCGAAGTCCGCGGCGGCTTCGCGGGCGTGCTCCAGCTTGACCTGGCAGAGCCCCCGCCGGTAGTAGGGCTGGGCGAGGGTCGGGTCGAGTTGGATCCCCTTGTCGTAGTCCTCCAAGGCCTCGCGGTCGCGCTCGAGGAGGCACTTGCCCACCCCCCGATTGACGTAAGCGCTCGCCCGGCTCGGGTCCAGCGCGATCGCGCGGTCGTAGTCCTCGAGCGCCTTCGAAGGGTAGCCCAGCCAGCTCCAGCAGCTCCCTCGCGCCTCGTACGCTGCGGGCTCACGTGAATCGAGCTCGAGCGCGGCGTCGTACTCGTCGAGCGCCTCCCGGTGCCGACCGAGGGCCGTGTATGCGGCGCCCCGCTCGAGACGCAGCGACACCTCCTCCAGCCCGAGTCCCAGCGCCTGGTCGTAGTCCTCGAGCGCCTCCTCCAGCTGGCCCGCTTGCGCGCGGCACCCGCCTCTGCCCCGGTAGGCGGCGGCGTGGCGCGGCTCCAGCGCGATCGCTCGATCGTAGTCACTGCGTGCCCCCTCGTAGTCGCCAAGGCGCTGCCTGCAGGCCCCGCGGTAGACGTAGGCCTCGGCGTCGCGTGGGTCGAGCTCGAGGGCGGCGTCGAAGTCCTCGACCGCCGCGAGGCTCCCGGACAGTACGGCCTTGCAGTGGCCCCGGCCACGGAGCGCGTTGACGTTCTCCGGGTCGAGGGCGAGCACCGCGTCGAAGTCGGCGATCGCCTCCAGGTACTGCTCCAGCGCCACGTGGCAGGCTCCTCGCAGGCCGAGGGCCTCGACGCAGCTCGGATCAAGCTCGATCGTCACGGCGCAGTCGACGATCGCCTCGGCGTAGCGGCCGCTCGCCATGTGGGTGCGCACCGAGGCCAGCAGCTCTGCCACCCTCGCCGTCACCTCGGACGGGCTCCGCTGATCCTTGGCCTCTGTGCCCCCGGGGCGCCGTTCCCCCAGGTCCACCCGAGCCTGCGGGGGCTCTCGCGACTCCGTGGGCTTGGCCCCCCTCGCCCGCAGGAACAGCCCAGCGCCGCCCAGCGACGCGGCGACCAGGCCGATCGACACCAACGACAGCCGGAGGGCCGTGCGGCCTCCTGGAGCAGCGATCCCCTGCAGACCCGCGAGCGCGCGCTCGAGGGTCTCTGCCGTGGGGTAGCGCAGCGCTGGGTCCTTCTCCAGGCAGCGCACGATCAGCGCCTCGACGGTCGGGCTGAGCTCTGGGCGCAGCTCGCGCGGGGGCCGCGGCGCGTCGCGCGCGACGCGCACGAGGATCGCGAGCACGCTCTCGCCCTCGAAGGGCGCCTTCCCGGTGAGCAAGAAGTAGAGCGTGGCGCCCAGGGCGTAGAGGTCGGCGCTCGGACCGACGTCTCCCTCGCCCTGCGCCTGCTCGGGCGCCATGAACTTCGGGCTGCCCAAGATCGCGCCGGTCTCGGTCAGGCGGCTGGCGTCGAAGCCCAGCCTGCGCACCAGCCCGAAATCGACCAGGACCGGCTCTGCGCCGCGCAAGATCACGTTCTCGGGCTTGAGATCGCGGTGCACGATCCCGCGCTCGTGCGCGTGGACGAGGGCTGCGGCCATGCGCCGAGCCAACGCCACCGCGCGCGCCTCCGAGAGCGGGCCCTCCGCGCGGACCACGTCGGCCAAGGTCGGCCCCGGCAGCAGGTCCATGACCATGTAGAGCCGCCCTCGCTCCACCCCGTGACCCCGGACCTTGAGGATCCCAGGGTGATCCAGGGCTTCGAGCGCCTCGGCCTCGCGCCGGAAGCGCCGCTCGAGCTCGGGGTCGGGGTAGCTCTGCTCGAGGAGCAGCTTGATCGCGACCCGCTCTCCGTCGGGCCCTCGCGCGAGGTAGACAGCGCCCATGCCCCCCCGGGCGAGCTCCTGCTCCAGCTGATACGGCCCGAACTGCACGCCTTCAACGTAGTCCCAACGGGCCCCCTCGGGCAACGGTGTTCGGCCCCGGGGTCGCTCGCCGGAGCTCCGGAGGCCTCCTGCGCTCGAGGAGTTGCCGCTACCCTCAGGGTTCCCGCGCCAAGGTGCAGGCCCTGGGGATCAAGGAGCGGTCTTCGTGGAGCGAGCCGGCGACAGCCTCGGCGCGAGCGACGCCCCTCGCAGCCCTGCGATTCGCAGGGCGCCAGGGCCCCGGCACGTGGAGGCCTGAGGTGGAGCCCTTGCTGGTGATCGCCATCATGGGTGGCGTGTTCGCGCTCGCGATCGCCGCTGCGCGGTCTCACCACGCCCACCAGGTGCGAGAGCTGGACCGCCTGGCCGCGCTGCTCGGCGGCACCGTGCGCACGGACGCGGGTTGGTTCGCCAGCCTGGACCGGACGCGGGTCCGCGGCACCTACGAGCGGCACGCCGTGGAGGTGCAGTACGAGGTCCGCGGTTCGGGGAAGAGCAAGCGAACCTATGCCGTGGTGCAGGTCCGCGTCCGCGCGGCGATCGCGGACTTCCGCATTCGCCCGGCGGGGGTCCTGAAGCGGATCGGGCGCTGGTTGGGGCTGGTCAGCGACACCAAGACCGGCAACGAGCGAGTCGACGACGCGTTCATTCTCGACGGCCGCCCGGACGCGCTGGCGGGCCTGTTCGCCCAGGGCGAGGCCGAGCGCCACCTCAGGGCGCTGTTCCGCGAGCAGGGGGCGAGCGAGGTCGCGCTCCGCGGCGGCACGCTGTCCATCCGCTTTCAGGTCAACGGGGTCGCCCGCGCCAAGGTGGCCAGCGCGATCCTGAACCTGGTCTCCCTGGCCAAGCTCTGCGACCGCAAGCCGATCGAGGTCCGAATCAAGGGCGCCGCGCCGGGGGCCAAGCGCTTCGGCTGGACCGGGGGAACCGAGCACGCCATGTGCCCCTACTGCCGCGACCAGATCGAGTCCGCGGAGGAGCTCCCGCTGAGCGCCTGCTCGAGCTGCCACACCGTGCACCACACCGAGTGCCTCGAGGAGGCCGGCGGGTGCACGGTCTTCGGCTGCGGGGGCGGTCGCCGGGCGGGGGAGCGCGTGCGCTGAGCTCGCGCTCGCGGGTTCGGGGTCAAGCCTCTGCGTAGACGCCGAGCTTCAGCGTGATCTGGACGCCGTTCGACCAGGGCCAGAGCGCCGCAAACGCGATCCTGTCGTCGGCGAAGCGGCGCAGGTACAAGCACTGGCCCGTGTCGATCCCGCCCTGCGAATCGATCAAGGCCGTCAGCTGCTTGTCGAACGCGGGGCGCGCGCCGAAGGGCTTCTTGGGCGCGCCAAACGCGCTCGTCAACAGCTCGGTGCAGCCCTCCAGATCGGCGGTCTTCAGGACGGCGTCCAGAGCCACGCGCGAGCTGCCCTCCCGCAGCTCCAGGGCGATCGCCTGCTTGACCTCGACGGCGAGGGCCGCGACGGCCGCCTCGGCGGATCCTTCCGCCGCGGGCTCGTCGAGCTGCACGCGCGCCCCGCCGGCGCCCACCAGCGCCTTGAGTGAGTCGATCAGGCCCATGTCGCGCCCCCTTGGCGAGGGCGGGATTGTACCCCGCGCAGCGGGTGTCGACGTTCGGCCGCGCCGACGGGCGCCCTGGAGGCCTGCCGGGCGCTCAGGTCCGGTCGACCCTCCGGCTGCGGGGGCCCTACTCCGCGGGGCGCCAGATCTGCTGGCTCTGCCCCGCGAGGATCGCGAGGGCGTTCGCGACGGCGACGCGCTTGGGCTTCTGCCCCTTGCCCACGGGGAAGCCCTGGGCGGCGCGGCGGACCAGGTCCTGGCGGCCGCTGGCGTAGGCGCGGGCCACGAAGGGCAGGAGCGCCTCGAGGCTGGTGGGGGGCTGCTCGTCGCCGCCCGGGGCGAGGCCCGCGCCCTCCGCGAGGGCGGCCATGGC
>JAGQRJ010000601.1 GCA_020425635.1 Planctomycetota bacterium
CACGCGCGCTGGCCGCTGGTCGTGCTGCGGGTCGGGCGCGGGCTGGCCGCGGGGGGCACGGTGTTCGAGACTTCCTACGGCCTGGGCCTGGCCCAGTTGGGCCAGCAGGCGGTCGAGGCCGCCTGCGCCGACCTCGAGCGCTGGCAGACCCCCGAGCTGGCCTGGCTCGGCGAGCGGCCGCGCGAGCTGCCGTCCGCGGCAGACGGCGTGCCACGCTTCGACGGCGCCCTCAGCGCCGAGCAGCAGGCGGCGGGCGCCCAACAGCTGGCGGCGACGCGCCAGCGCGCCGAGTCCGGGCTGCAGGCGCTGCGCGCGCGGATCGACAACGCCCTGCGTCAGCGGGCAGGAGGAGTCAAATGAGCACCCCCAAGCTCGCAAGCTCGCTCCTGCTCCTGGCGCTCGGTTCCTGGGCCTCGGCCCAGTCGCCGACGGTGGAGTCGCTGCCCAACGCCTTCCGCGACCTCAGCGGCTCCCAGGGCGCTGTGTCCCTCCCCGTCGAGAACCGCGACGAGGGCGGCGTCCCGATCCTGATCGGCTTCGACTTCACCTTCTACGGCCAGACCTACTCCCAGGTCACGGTCGCCACCAACGGGTATCTGACCTTCGGCACCGCGATCGCACCGCTCAACGAGCCGATCCCCTCGGACTTCCCGCCCAACACGATCCTGGCGCCCTTCTGGGACGACCTCGACCTGCGCCCCAACCCCGACGCCAAGCTGCTCTTCGAGCGCTACGGCGCGGCCCCCAACCGCGTGCTCACGATCCAGTGGCAGGAGGTGGCCTTCAAGGCCGACCCCGCGGCGCGGCTGAGCTTCCAGGTGCTGCTGTTCGAGGGGACGAACGAGGTCCAGTTCCACTACGGGGTGATGAAAAACGGCGACGGCAGCGAGGGCGTGGGCCTCGCCAGCGGCTCCAGCGCCACGATCGGCGTCGAGGCCGGCAACGGGCTCGAGGGCCTCGAGCTGGCCTACGACCAGGCCGGCGTGATCGACTCCTTCGTTCGCGGCTTCGCCTTCCAGCCCGCCGGCTACTCCGTGCCCCAAGGGCGGGTGCTCGGCGACCTCGACGGCGACGGGCGGATCACGGTCCTCGACCAGTCGCGCTTGGCCGAGCTGGGCAACGTGCGCTACGCGCCGGGGACGGCGGCGGAGCTGATCCTCAGCGACGTGGCGCCGGTGGCCTCCGACGCCACGACGCTGTGGGGCGACCAGGACCTGAACGCCTTCGACCGCGACGTGCTCACCGACGTGATCCTGAAGCGCCGGGCGCTGAACCCCTACCTCAGCGGGGTCAGCCCGCTGAGCCAGACCCCGGGGGCCAGCGTGACCCTGGTGGGCAGCGCCTTCGACCCCGTCGCCGCCAACAACCTGGTCAGCTTCAGCGGGGTCGGCGGCGCGCGGGTGACCGTGCCCGCCGAGACCGTGGACGCCGCCGGCAGCCAGCTCACGGTCACCGTGCCGGCCACGGCGCGCCGCGGCCTGGTCTTCGTCACCGCCCGTGGGCTGCGCACCAACCCCCGCGTGTTCGGGGTCAGCGGGATCCCGGCGATCCTCGAGCTCGAGCCCGCGGTCGGCGTGGTCGGGGCCGAGGTCGCGATCGTGGGGCTGGAGTTCCCCCTGGCCGTGGGCGACACCACGGTCACGATCGGCGGCCAGGTGGCCGCAGTGACCACGATCCTCGCCGGGCCCCAGCCCGGCCAGACCACGATCCTGGCCACCGTGCCCGCCCTCGCCCCCGGCGTGCACGCGGTCACCGTGGCCTCCCCCGCCGCAGTCTCCGAGCCCGTCGACCACCCCTTCGGCGACCTGCCCGTGGCTCAGCTCACCCTCCCCAGCGAGGGCGACGAGGTGCGGACCCTGGTCGACGTGCTGGGCACGGCCAGCGACCCCAGCGACTTCGCCAGCTACGAGCTGGCCCTCGCGCCCCAGAGCACGGGGGAGTTCCGCGTGGTTCACAGTTCGAGCGCGCCCGTGAGCTCGGGGGCGCTCGGGACGCTCAACCCGGTGGGGCTGATCAACGGCTACTACACGCTCAGGCTGCGGGTCACCGACGCGCTGGGGTTGACGGCTGAAGACCGCGTCGGGATCAGCGTGCAGGGCAACTACAAGCTCGGCGTGTTCGCGATCACGTTCCAGGACCTCGAGCTCCCCGCGTCCGGGATCGCGATCCGCGTCCAGCGGGAATACGACAGCCGGCGGAAGACCCGCGGCGACTTCGGCCACGGCTGGGAGCTGCGCCTGGTCAGCGTTGAGATCGACGAAGACCCCGTCGGGCGCCACGTGACCTTGAAGAACCCGGTGCACACCAACGGGCGAATCGAGTACGAGTTCACCCCGGTGGCGCTCGACGCCTTCAACGTGCGCTTCACCGCGGACTTCACTCCGGCCGACGCGGGGGAGCGCAGCGAGCTCGACTTCGAGCCCCCGGAGCTCGTGGCGCGCGACGCGATCATTCGCCAGGACGGGGTCGGGAACTGGTTCTGGGAGGCCTACGGGCTGCCCTTCGACCCCGACGTCTACCTGATCACCCAGCTCGACGGGACCGTGCTCCGCGTCGACGACGACGAGGACCTGCTGCAGGTGACCAAGCCCACCGGGGTCACGTTGACGGTGACTCCTGGGGGGCTGATCCACTCGGGGGGGCGGAGCGTGCTCTTCGAGCGCGACGTGCTCGGGCGGATCGTGAAGGTGACCGACGCGGAAGGCAACGCGCAGACGTACAGCTACGACGCGCGGGGCGACCTGGTCGCGCACCGCGACGCCGAGGGCCAGCTGACGACGTTCAGCTACCTGGACGACCACTACCTCGACGAGTGGACGGGCGCCGGCGGCAACCTGATCGCCAAGAACGAATACGACGAGAGCGGGCTGTTGATCGCCTCGATCGACGCCGCCGGCGTGCGCATGGAGTTCGAGCACGACTTCGCCGGGCGGCGCGAGATCACCCGGGATCGGCTGGGGCAGGCCACGATCACGGAATACGACGTGTTCGGGCGCGTGACCCGCGTAATCGGGGCCGACGGGCTGAGCGAGCGCTACGTGCTGAACGCCCTCGGGCAGATCGAGGAGCGGCTGGATCGGCGCGGGAACACCTGGCGGATCGAGCACGACGCCCTGGGCAACGAGACGGCGACGGTCGACCCGGAGGGCAACCGGATCGAGTACGGCTACGACGCGCGCGGGAACCTCGTGCGCGTGCGCGACGCCGACGGCGGGCTCTGGCTCTCGACCTACGACCTGCAGAACAACCTCACCCGGCTCGAAGACCCGGCGGGGGGCGTGACCCTCAGGACCTACGACGAAGACGGGAACGTGCTCACCCAGACCGAGCCCAACGGCGACGTGACCACGCTCAGCTACAGCCGCGACGGCGACCTGGGCCGGCGGGTCGACCCCACGGGCAAGGTCACGCTCTACGGCTACGACCTGAACGGGAGCGTGGTCTCGAAGATCGAGGTCGTCGAAGTCCCCGGGCAGCCGTCGGTGCGCGTCGAGACGCGGTATGGCTACGACAAGAACCGGCTGCGCACGCGGGTGGACTACGCCGACGGGACCTTCGTCGGGCGGAAGTACGGGGCGGGGGCGAAGGAGGTCGAGCGCGTCGACTCCGGCGGGCGCAAGCTCGTGCTCAGCTACGACGACCTCGGGCGGCTCGCGCAGCGGATCAAGGGCGACGGCAGCGCCGAGACCCGGGACTACGACAAGAACGGGAACCTGATCGCGGTCGGAGACGCGCGAGGGCGGCGCACGGCCGAGGTCAACCCCCGCGGGCAACCGACGAAGCTCAGCTACGCCGACGGCGGGGAGCTGCGCAACGAGTACGATCCCGCCGGGAACCTGGTCGTGCAGATCGACCCCGAGGGCCGCCGCTGGGAATACGACTACGACCGCGCGAACCGCAAGGTGCGGGAGCTCGACCCGACGGGCGGGGAGTGGGTGTGGACCTACGACGGGCGCGGGAACGAGACCAGCGAGCGCGACCCCGAGGGGCGGCTGACGACGTACGAATACGACGGGGTCGGGCGCAGGACGCGGACCGTGCTCCCCGACGGGAGCGAGGAGGTCCTGGCGCGGGACAGCGCGGGGCGCGTGCTCAGCAAGACCGACGTGTTCGGGCGGACCACCACGTATCAGTACGGGACCTACGACGACCAGCTGAGGCGGGACAGCGCGCTCGGGTTCACGCAGTTCAGCTACGACAGCCGCGGGAACCGGCTCACCCAGACCGACCTGCGCGGGAACACCGTGCGTTTTAGCTACGACCCGCTCAACGGACGAAGGACGTCGAAGACGTTGCCGCTGGGGCAGGTCGAGACCTACCGCTACGAGGGCGGGAACCTGGCGGCCAGGGTCGACTTCAACGGGAACGAGACGACCTACAAGCACGACGGAGCCGGGAATCTGGTGTTCCGCACGTTCGCCGACGGCAGCGGGGAGCGCTGGACGTATTCGGGAGACGGAGAGCGGGTCGAGCGCGCG
>JAGQRJ010000085.1 GCA_020425635.1 Planctomycetota bacterium
GGTCACGTCGAGCATGCCGTCCTTGCCCGCGGCGACCTTGGTGCTCTTGAAGGTGATCGTGGGGAACTCACCGGCGCTGAAGAAGTCGGGGCCCTTGACGTGCTTGTCGCGGCCCGGGTTGTTGGTGTCGACGCTGCCGGCCTTGACCTCGACCTCGACCGAGCACTTGCTGGGGTCGTCGTCGAGCACGAAGCTGCCCTTGACGTCCTTGAACACGCCGTAGAAGTAGCTGGTCTCCAGGTGCTTGACGCGAAACACGACCGACGCGTGGACGGGGTCGATCGTGTAGGTCTGGGCCTCGGCGGTGAGGGCCGCGGCGAACACGCAGGCGGCGAGGAGCAGGGGACGGATCATGAGTTGCCTCGTGGAAGGGAGTTGGGATTCGGGGACGCCCTTACGTTGACGGGCGCTGCGCCCCGTATGTTCAGCTAAGCTGCTGCGAGCGCAAGGACCATGGCCCCCCCTCGCCCAAACGCCTCGCGCGAGCCCAGGATTCCCCGGAGATCGCAGCCGTGACCCTCGCCAGCCTCGGCCAACTCGCCGTCGCCCCCCACGCCACGAGCGGCCTCCCCCAGCAACAGGCGCTGGCCCAGGCCCTGAAGGCCCTCGACCCCGGGCCGATCCTGGCCAAGGTCCCCCCCCAAGCCCCCGGGCGCTACGCCGGCTGGCCGGTCGAGCGCTGGTCGGGGGCGCAGCTCAGCGTGTTCGCCCTCGGCCCGCGGACCACGATTCCGCTGCACGATCACCCGGGCATGCACGTGTTCACCCGCGTGCTCCGCGGGCGCGCCGCGCTCGTTGCCTACGACTGGGTCGACCGCGAGTGCCTGCTGGCCGCCAACCGGGTCGCCTCGAGCTTCGTCCCCGAGGCCCCGGTGTGGCTCACCGAGCCCGAGCGCAGCAACCTGCACGCCCTCGAGACCCACGACCAGCCCTGCGTGTTCCTCGACCTGTTCCTGCCCTACTACGACGAGGGGGCAGGCAGGAGCTGCAGCTACTACGACGTGCGCGCGCGCGGCGCCGACCCTCGCGGGGTCACCCAGCTGGTGCGGCGCGCCGACTGAGTGACCGCCCAGCCGCGGTCGTCACAGCGGTCACGGTCAGGCGAACTCCGGTTCAGCTCGTGTAGGTCGCGACGGCGTCGTCGACGGTGCCGTGGACCTGGATCACCTGGGAGAAGCCGAGGAGGTCCATGATGTTCCGAATCTTGTCGGGCAGCGCCGCGAGTCGAATGTCGCCCTCGCGCTCGCGGAACTCCTTGGTCATTTTGCTCAGCACGCCGAGGCCCGCCGAGCTTATGTAGTCGAGCCCCGAGAACTCGAGCACCACGCGCGGCTCCATGTCGGTGATCGCCTCGAGGGCAGACTGCAGCACGGGGAAGGTGTGGGCGTCGAGCTGGCCCTTGAGGCTCAGCACGCGCACTCGGGCGTCTCCCGCCTGGCGGACCGAATCGCTGATCGAGAACTGCGTGGGCATTCGAAGGATTCCTCCACCGAGATCGTAACCCCTTCCACGGGCGGGGGAAAGCGGCCCCGTGTGCTTCCCCTCGGCGCGCGGGCGCCCGGGCGGAGGCCGCTCCGTGACTCGGCCGTGAGACTCCGCCGCTAGACTGAGCCCCATGCGTTGGGTCTTGGGTGTACTCGTGGTGGCGACGGTTGGGTGCTGGACCCCCAGCCAGCGCAAGCCGCTGTTCGGCGGCGAGCCCGAGGCCCCGCCCGAGCGCGCTCCGGCGGCCAACTCGCGCCCCTACCGCGAGCGGCCCGCCGAGGCCTTGCTGCGTAAGCTGCGCGCCGGGACCCCGACGGAGCGGGACGAGGCGGTCCACGAGCTGCTCGAGCGCGGGCCCAACGACGAGGTCGCCGCGCTGCTGGCCGCGGCCCTCGACGAGGAGCTCCTGCTCGTGGACCTGCTCGAAGACCTGCAGCTCGAGCTCGCGCCCGCCGCGCCCCGGCCCGAGGTCCACCGCACCGAGGCCGAGTGGGTGGGGGCCAAGCTCAGCGAGGCCCTGCAGCGCTACGGGCGCGGCGACCTCTACGGCGCCCTGCGGATCGCCGACGCCGTGTTGACCCTCGAGCCCGCGGCGACCGAGGCCGAGCGCTTGCGCCGCCTGCGCCGTCAGACCCTCGACCGGCTGGTCCGGGAGAGCGTGCTCTCGGCCGACCTCGAGGTGCGCAGCGAGCGGCTCGGCCCGGGCGTGGCGCTCGATTTGGCGCTGGTGCTCGAGAACCGCGGCGACGAGCCCCTGGTCCTCGAGGAGGGCGAGCAGCAGGTGCTGGGGGTCCTGGTGCAGAGCTACGAGGAGCTCTCCCCCGGAGGCACGCGCACGCGCTTGCACACCGAGGTCCCGCTGCGCTTGCCCGAGGAGGTCGAGCTCGCGCCGCAGGAGCGCGTGCGGATCCCGATCCGGCTCGTGGCGCCGCACCGCGACCTGGGGGGGGGCGCGGTGGGGCGCTACCACTTCGCCGGGCGCCTGCGCATGGACACCCTGCGCGTCGGCGACCGGATCCACTCGCTCTTCCTGCCGCTGCTCCCGCTGGAGCTGGTGGTGCTCCCGCCCGAAGCCGAGGACCTGTGGAGCGAGCCCGCCACCGCCTTCCTCGGCGCCCTCGAGGCAGCCTACGCCGCGGCCAACGACCGCGAGCGCGCTCCGCGCGCGCAGCTGCGGCTGTTCGCCGCGGGGATCCTGGCCGTGCACCACGACGAGCGCCAGGGCCTGAGCGCGATCTTCTCCGCGCTCGAGGGCGCGCGCGGCGATCAGAGCCGGGTGCTGTGCGCGCTGCTCTCGGCCGTGACCCGCGAGGCGCTGGGCTACACCCGCGAGGAGTGGTTGGCCTGGTGGCGCTCCGAGCGCGCGCGGCCGCTGCACCCGGAGCCGCGCGCGGAGTAGGCGCGAGCTTCGCGCTTCGGAGGCCGGGCTTCGCGGGCCAATGCTAAGCTGCGCGTCCGAACCCGAGGTCTCATGAGCGAAGCCCCCGCCGTCCGTCCGCATCCGCGCCTGCGCAAGGTCGTCCAGGGCGTGCTCGTGTTCCTCGCGATCTACCACGTGGCCACGGGGATCCTCTGCGTGTGCTTCCCGGAGTATTCGCGCGACATTTACGCCGCGGTCTACGACTTCAACCCGAAGTACTGGGACCAATACCGCCTGATCCTCAAGCCCTGGGGGAGCTACGCGATCTTCACCGGCGCGGTGCTGGCCTTCGCCGCCCGCGACCCCGAGCGCTACCGCGCCGTGATCTGGTGCATGTGCGGCCTGCTCCTGGTCCGCTGCGGCTACCGCTTGATCTTCGCCGGCGAGGCGGAGGCGGTGTTCCGCATGCACCGCTCGCGCAACTACGTGAACGTCGCGCTCATGCTCAGCTACAACACGGTGCTGATCCCCTGGTCGGTGCTCCAATACCGCGCCGCCAAGCGCGCGCCCGAGTAGGCCGCGTGGTAGGCTCCGCCGAGATCGCTCGAGGAGGCAGCGTGCGCTGTTTGGTCACTGGCGCGACCGGGTTTCTCGGCAGGCACGTCGTGCGGGCCTTGCTCGCGGAGGGGCACGAGGTGACCGCGCTCACGCGCGAGGCTTCGCTCTCCCTCGAGCGCGAGGGCGCGCGCGTGGCGCTCGGCGACGTGCTCGACCGCGCGTCGGTCGAGGCCGCCGCTCAGGGCGCGGAGGTCCTGCTGCACCTCGCGGGCGGGGTGCGCCACCGCGGCGCCGCCACCGAGCTCTACCAGCTCCACGTCGAGGGCACCCGCAACGCCCTGCGCGCGGCCTACGAGGTCGGCGTCCCGCGCACGGTCTACATGTCGAGCTCCGGCACGATCGCGGTCTCGCGCGACGGCGAGACGATCGCCGACGAGCAGAGCCCCTACGCGACCGAGGTCGTGCGCGACTGGCCCTACTACCTCTCGAAGATCTACGCCGAGAAGGTCGCGCTGCAGGCCGGCGCGCTTGTGCTCTGCCCGAGCCTGCTCCTCGGTCCGGGCGACGAGCGCATGAGCTCGACCTCGGTCGTGCTGCGCTTCCTCAACCGCGAGCTGCCGGCGGTGCCCCCCGGGGGGATCAACGCCGTCGACGTGCGCGACGTGGCCGCGGCCACGGTGGCCGCCGTGACCCGGGGCGAGGCCGGGCAGCGCTACCTCCTCGGCGGGCAGAACATGACCGTCGAGGCCTTCCTCGTCGCCCTGGAGCGGGTGACCGGGATCCGCGCGCCCGCGATCAAGGCGCCTCAGGTGGTGAGCGACTGGACCGCGCGCATGCTCGGCGCGCTCGAGGACATCGCCGGCGAGGGCGACGAATCGGTCGCCTACGCCATGGCTGGGCACTACTGGTACCTCGACTCGAGCCGGGCCGAGGCCGAGCTCGGCTTCAGCGCGCGGCCGATCGAGGAGACCCTGCGCGACACCGTGGCCTCGCTGCGTTCCCGCGGACCCCTCCCGGAACCCACCGGGCTCTTGGGGTTTACGGTGAGCAAGCTGCGACGGGCGTTCCAATCGGGCCGCTG
The DNA here is from genome assembly GCA_020425635.1 of Planctomycetota bacterium. GTDB lineage: Bacteria > Planctomycetota > J058 > J058 > J058 > JAGQRJ01. Next base: position 4,485 of record JAGQRJ010000085.1, read on the forward strand.
AGCGGCCCGCCCTGGCGCGGGGCAGAAAAGTCCAATCCAGCATGGACTCATCCGCATGCGCCGAGTAGACTTCGGCCTTCGTCCGGGTGGAGGATGCATACACGTGAGTCGTAAGCGTAAGAAGCAGCGCGAGAAGATGCGCAAGGCCGAGATCGAGCGGAACCGTGGACGTGCCTACTGCACGATCTACGGCATGTGCGACGGGGTGTGCCGCGATCACAACTTCCGTCGGTTCAACCGCGTCTGCAGCGAGGCCTACTACAAGACCAGCGACGGCGAAGTCCCGGTCAAGTTCTCCATGACCTAGACCCGCTGCGGCCTGCTGCGCAGGCCGACGCGGAGTTCGATCGTGGAGCCGACCGCGCTGCCTGCGAGGCAGCGCGGTCGTGTCGTGTGTGGAGGTGGGCGTGGAGCCGAGCCGCGTCGCGAGTCTGGTGAGCCGGGTCGGTGAAGGCCTCGGCTACGACGTGATCCAGGTCAAGGTCGACCACACGCGCAACGTGCGCGTGTGGGTGGATCACCCCCGCGGCGTCACGGCCGAGGCCACCCGCTCCCTGAGCAAGGAGATCTGCTTCGCCCTCGACGAGGCGGGCACCGACCCCGGGGCCTACCGCTTCGAGGTCCAGTCTCCGGGCGTCGACCGGCTGCTCGCGCGGCCCCAGGACTTCGAGCGCTTCGCCGGGAAGAAGATCACGCTGCGCCTGCGCAAGCGCGAGGACTTGCCCGCGAAGCTCAACGGCGTGCTCCAGGGCTGGGTCGAGGAGCAGATCGTGGTGCAGGTCGGAGACGAGGTCCTGCGCTTGCCCCTCGCCGACGTGCGCGAGGCGCGCCTGGTGCCCGAGCTGCCCTTCCTCTCCGAGGGTGAGCAGCGCGCCCAGCGCGACGCCCGCAAGGGCAAGCAGAAGAAGGGCGGGGGCTCGAAGTCCGGGCGCCACAAGGGCGGCGGGCACCGCAAGCGCAAACGCAAGAGCGGCCGTTGAGCCAGGCCCCCGGGCCTCGCAGGCCGTCTCAACCGCGGGCTTTCCATCGGCAGCCGAGGCGCTACACTTTGCGCTCGCGGGCGACGAACGCCCTGGAACGGAGCACCCATGGCTGACCCCACCGTCCTCGTGATTGGCACCGGAACCATCGGCGAGCCGCTGACCGGCTTGTTTTGCGAGCACCGCTCCCAGCTCGGGCTGGGCGAGGTGATCTTCCACAAGCGGACGCCGCTCAAGACCGACCGCAGCAAGGTCCGGGGTCTCGTCGACCGCCGCGGCGCGAAGCTGGCCGTCGACGAAGACCGCATGCAGGAGTTCAAGGACTTCGGCATGGAGCCGACCTACACCCTCGAGGAGGCGCTCGAGCGCGCCGCGGTCGTCGTCGACTGCACCCCCGTGGGCAACCAAAACAAGGCGCAGCTCTACCCGAAGTACCTCAAGAACACCAAGGGCTTCATCGCCCAGGGCAGCGAGTTCGGCTTCGGCAAGATGTACGCCCGCGGCATGAACGACGCGGCGCTGGTCCCCGGCGAGGACAAGTTCCTGCACGTGGTCAGCTGCAACACGCACAACCTCGCCGTGATCCTGCAGACCGTGGCGTTCCCCGACGGCAACTACAAGAACCTCGCGGGCGCGCGCTTCCTCTGCATTCGCCGCTCGAACGACATCACCCAGGACGGCTCCTTCGTCCCGAGCCCCACGGTCAACCGCCACTCCGACCCGGAGTTCGGCACGCACCATGCCCGCGACCTCTACCACCTGTTCAAGACCCTCGACGTCGAGCTCCCCGGCCTGTTCTCGTCGGCGCTGAAGGTCAACACGCAGTACATGCACACGATCCAGTTCAGCGTGCAGCTCCACGAGCCGACGACCCTGGAGCGGATCCGCGAGGAGATCCGCAACAACGACCGCGTCGCCGAGACCCACAAGTCGAGCGCGAACTCGGTGTTCTCCTTCGGTCGCGACCACGGCCACTTCGGGCGGATCCTCAACCAGACCGTCTACAACATCCCCTCGCTGCACGTGAGCGCCGACGGCAAGACCGTCACCGGGTTCTGCTTCACCCCGCAGGACGGCAACCCGCTGCTGAGCACGCTCGCCGCGACCGTCTGGTTCCTCGACCCCGAGGGCTACGAGGAGAAGGTGCAGTTCCTCAAGCCCTACTTCTACGACGAGATCTAGTTCTACGACGAGATCTAGCCCGCAAAGCTCACCACGAAGGGGTGAGAAGTGCGGGCTAGCCGCTCTGCGGTCCGCGCGATCCCTTGAAGTAGAGCGTGAAGGTCGTGCCCGCGCCGACGCCGGTTCGGCAGCTTATCGCGCCGCCGTTGCGGCGGACCAGGCGCTGAACCGAGCTCAAGCCGAGCCCGCGGCCGTGGGCGGCGCGGGTCGAGAACTGCGGTTGGAACACGGAGCGCAGCATGCTCGGATCCATGCCGTGGCCGCTGTCGTCGATCTGGACGCGCGCCCAGGGCCCGCGCGCGATCGGCCGGCCGAACACGTCGAGCTCCTCCGCGCCGAGCTCCACGTAATCGACCGTCAAGCGCAGGCTGCCGCCGCCCGGCATGGCGTCGCACGCGTTGGTCACGAGGTTGGCCACGATCCGCTCGAGGTCCGTGCGGTCTACGCAGAGCGAGGGCTCGGGGCTCCCGAGCTGCGCGTAGACGTCGATCGAGCCGCGCAGGCCCAGCCGCGTCTGCCGGACCAGCCCCTCGAGCAGCTCGGCTCCAGGGGCGAGCTCGGGGAAGAAGTCGTCCTGCCCCTCTTCGCGCAGGCGCCCGAGGAGGGAGATCGCGTGCTCTGCTGCGTGGGACAGCCACTCGGACTCCTTGGCGGAGCCGCGCGCGCCGAGGTCTGCGGCGAGCACCCCCACGGAGTGCAGCGCGTTGGCGAGGTCGTGGGTCAGCGCGTCTACCCGCAGCGCGTGGGACTCCAGCGCGTGCAGCCGGCGCAGCATGCGCGTCCAGGCCGCGGCCCGCGGGGTCGCTCGGTCGAGGCCCTCCGAGAGTAAGGCCTCAGCCACCGACGCCCGTGTGACCGCGCCCTGGAACCCCGAGTCGTCGACCACGGGCAGCGCGCCCTGCCCCTCGCGCTCGAACTGCTCGAGGACCTCGTCCAGCGGGCAATCGACGGAGACCGGGCATGGGCAGGGGTCGGGGAGCAGGTCGCCGAAGATCCGCCCGGGGAAGCGGCCGATCATGTTCCAGCCCACGAGGCCGAGGAACGCGCGGGGGTCGGCCTCCGCGCCGTTCGCGTGCACCGCGAACACCACGTCCCGCGCGCGGAGCGCGGTGACGTCGAAGGGGGGACGTTGCTCGACGGAGACCGGGAGCACCAGCGGGTGCAGGGCCGCACCCGCGGTGAGCAAGGTCATAAGGTGCCCTCGAGCACGACCTCGGGGAACAGGTCCAGGTGGAGGATCTCCGTGGGCTCCATGAGCGGCTTGACGCGGTCGAGCACGTAGGTGCGCAGGCGCTCCGCGGGGAGGCGTCGCAGCAGCGCGCTGCGCACGAGCAAGTCGCTGACCACCTCGTCTTCGAAGTGGAGCTCGGTGAAGGGCTCGGCCACGATCAGCTCGAGGGCCTTCTGCAGGGCGACGCGCCCGATCGGCGCGCGCTTGCCGATCACGAGAGCGTCGTGGATCGGGGGAATGCGAAACGCCTTGATGTGGGCGCGGAGGGAGTAGCGGGTGTCGAGTTCGCTCATGCCCTGGATCATACCGCTGCGGGAGATGCCCGGGGAGGGGGCCTACTCCTCGTCGACGAAATCCGGGCCGCGGTGGCCGAGCTTCCACTCGCGGGCCACGCGCCTGGTCCGCGTCCCCAGCCCCGCGCGCTCGATCGCCGAGATCACCCCGTGGGGGGTCGGACGCAGGCTGGGGTCGGGCTGCAGCATGCGGTGGACCAGGTCGGCGAAGAGCGTGGGGACGTCGGGGCGCAGCGTGTCCACCCGGGGTGGCCCCTGGTGGATCTCCTCGAGGAGCCGCTTGCGCGAGGTGCCCGGGAAGGGGCGAACTCCGGTCAGGAGCCGGTAGGTCATGTTCCCCAGCGAGAACACGTCTCCGGCGGGCGAGCCCTCTCCGCCCTCGAGGATCTCGGGGGCCATGTAGCTCAGCGTGCCGACCACCTCGGCAGACGGTGACTCCCCGCGGTCGACGTGATCGGTGGCGATCCCGAGGTCGATCAGCTTGACCTCGCCGCTCGGGGTCACGAACACGTTGCCGAGCTTCAAGTCGCGGTGCACGATCCCGCGCGCGTGCAGGGCTTCCAGCCCTCGGGCGCAGCGCTGGAGCACGAACACGGCCTCGGCCACGGCCAGCCGGCCCCCGGGGATCTCGCGCTGCACTTGGGCCAGATCCTGGCCGTCGAGGAACTCGAACACGAGGTAGGGCAGGCCGCTCTCGGGGTTGGTCCCGCGATCGAGCAGCCGCACCACGTTGGGGTGCTCGATCGTCTCGAGCAGGTCGCCCTCGTGCTCGAAGCGGGCGCTGAAGGTCTCGTTTACGGCGTCGTCGACGAAGCGCAGGAGCTTGATCGCGACCGCGGAGCCGTCGGGGGCCGTCGCCCGGTAGACGCGGCCCATGCCGCCCACGCCGAGGGGGCACTCCACGCGGTAGGTCCCCAGCCGGAGCTGCGGGTCCGGGACGGGGAGCCGCGCCGACTCGTGGTCGTGGAGCCGGGTCTCTTCGTCTTGGCCCTCTCCGCTCATGGCCTCAGTTTGGTCGGGGGCGTCCCGCTTTGCAAAGCAAGGTTCATGAGCGTCAGGAGCCGAGTCGGGGTCGAGGGCTCAGGCTTCCTTTTGGTAGGCGACCTGGCCTTCGGCCGAGGCGCACCACGCCTCGAGGGCGTCGGCGGCTTCGCCCCCCGACCCGTAGCGCGCGTTGGGGTCGCGCATGATCAAGCGGTTGACGATCTCCGCCAGGCCCGGGCTGAGGTCGGGCCGGTGCTCGCGGGGGTCGGGGACCGGCCCCGAGACGATCCGCTTGAAGATCTGGTAGGGGACGACGCCCGGGAAGGGGCGGCGGCCGGTGAGGCTCTCGAACAAGCTGACCCCGGTCGCGAACAGGTCGCTCTTGGTGTCGGCCTTCCCGCCCTCGATCACCTCGGGGGCGACGTAGTAGCTGGTGCCCAGGGCGTAGCCCGACTCGGTGAGGTGGGCGGTGTCTTCTTCGTGCTTGGCGAGGCCGAAGTCGACGAGCTTGACCAGGCCGTCGCTCTCGCGGCGGATCACGTTGGCCGGCTTGACGTCGCGGTGGATCAGGCCCTGGTCGGCCAGCGCCTGCAGCGCGCGGCACACCCCGGCGTAGATCCGGGCCGCCTCGTACTCCCCGAGGGGCCCCTCGCGGAGCACGACCCGGTCGAGGGAGTCGCCCTCGACCGCCTCCATGACGAGGAAGTAGCGCCCGGCGTCGTAGCCGTGATCGACGACGCGGACCACGTTCTCGCTCTCCAGCGAGGCCAGGGTGCGGATCTCGCGGAGGAAGCGGGCCACCGCGGTGCGGTTCCCCGAGAGCCGCGGCGCGAGGATCTTGAGCGCGACCGGGCTGTCGTCGTCGCGGCGCACGGCCTTGTAGACCGTGCCCATGCCGCCCCGGCCGTACTCGCCCTCGACGAGGTACTTGTCGAAGTAGTAGGTCGGCTGCGGGGGAGGCTGGGTGTCGAGGCGCGTGGTGTCGTCCTCGAGGCTCGTCTGCTCCGCGTCCGGGGGCGCGGGGAAGGGCGCCTCCGCGGGGAGCTCGGGCTCGTCCGCGGCGCGGTGGGTCTCGCGCTCACGGAGGAGCACCGAGACCTTCGCCAGGAGCTCGGCGTTGCGGTAGGGCTTGACCAGGTAGTCGTTGGCGCCCGCCTCGAGCCCGGCGACTATGTCCTCCTCCTCGCTGAGCACGGAGATCAAGACGATCGGCAGCTGGCGCTTGTCGAAGCTGGTGCGCAGCGAGCTCGTGAGCTCCAGCCCGTCGAGCCGCGGCATTTGAATGTCCGACACGACGAGGTCGGGCGCGTTGGCCCGAATCCCCTCGAGGGCCGCCTGGCCGTCCGGGTATTCGGCGACCTCGAAGCCCTTTCTGGTCAAGAGCATACGCGCAGCGCGCCGCACGGCTTCGTTGTCTTCGACCAGGGCGATCTTGGCGCTCACGCCGTCCGCCTTTCCCCTCGAACGATACACAAGTGGCCCCGCGGTCGCCACGTCTCCGAATTGGGCACCGGCTCAGATCCCCTTGAGCAGGTGGCCGAGCTTGTCGCGCTTGGTCTCGAGGTAGCGCTGGTTGGCCTCGGAGCGCCCGACCTCGAGCGGCACGCGCTCGGTGATCTCGAGCCCGAAGCCCTCGCGCAGGCCGACGATCTTGCGCGGGTTGTTGGTCATGAGCCGAATCTTGCGCACGCCGAGGTGCACGAGGATCTGCGCGCCCACGCCGTAGTCGCGCATGTCGGCGCCGAAGCCGAGCACCTCGTTGGCCTCGACGGTGTCCATGCCCTGATCTTGCAACGCGTAGGCCTTGAGCTTCTCCTTGAGGCCGATCCCGCGGCCCTCCTGGCGCATGTAGAGCAGGACTCCGGAGCCGACCTCGGCGATCTTCTGCATGGCGCTGTCGAGCTGGGCGCCGCAGTCGCAGCGCAGCGAGCCGAGCACGTCGCCGGTCAGGCACTCGGAGTGCACGCGCACGAGCACGGGGTCGTCCTGGATCGGCACGTGGCCGTCGTCGTCGCGGCGCCCGATTCCGCCCAGGCACAGCGCCAGGTGCGGGCGGTCGTTGTCGTAGTCGTCGAGGTAGACGTGCAGGTCCCACTCGCCGTGCTTGTTGGGGAACTTGATCGTCACTGCGCGGGCGACGTGCTGCTCGGTTTGCCGGCGGTAGCGGATCAGGTCGGCCACCGAGCCCATGTTCAGGCCGTGGGTCTTGCAGAACTCCTTGAGGTGGGGGACGCGGGCCATGCTCCCGTCTTCGTTCATGATCTCGCAGATCACGGCCGAGGGCGCGAGCCCCGCCAGGCGGGCCAGGTCGACGCCGCCCTCGGTCTGTCCGGCGCGCACGAGCACCCCGCCCGGCTGGGCGCGCAGGGGGAACACGTGCCCGGGGCGGGCGAGGTCTTCGGGGTTCGTGCGGGGGTCGACCAGGAGCCGGATCGTGTGGGCGCGGTCGGCCGCCGAGATCCCCGTGGTCACCCCCTCCTTGGCGTCGACCGAGACGGTGAACGCGGTCCCGTGCAGCGCGTCGTTGCGCTCCGACTGCGGGTTGAGGTTCAGGCGGTCGCAGGAGTCGCCGTCCATGGCCACGCAGATCAGCCCGCGGCCATGCAGCGCCATGAAGTTCACGATCTCGGGCGTGACCTTCTCCGAGGCGACGACCAGGTCGCCCTCGTTCTCGCGGTCTTCGTCGTCGACGAGCACGACCATGCGCCCGGCGCGCAGGTCTTCGAGCAGCTGCTCTACGCTGGCAAAACTCATGGTCCTCCGCGGCGGGTCCCACCGCGGGCGTAGGTTAGCACGCGGGTCGGGGGGCACACGCCCGGGGGTCGGAAGCCCGGCGGCGGCTCAGCGTGAGGCGTCGGCCGTGGTCTGGACCGCCGCCGCCGTCGACGCTCGCGCTGGCTCGTGGGTCTTCCACTGCGGGTCGAGTCGTGCGGCGAGCAGCGGCTCGAGCCGAGGGTTGCCCGCGGTCGGGAGCTGGTCGCCCACGGTGCCGACCGCCAGTCCGAAGCCGCTCAAGAGCGCGAGGCTCGCCGCGAACCCGGCGTGGGTCAGCAGCCCGCCGCTGCGTTTGCGCAGCGAGCGCACCAGCGCCACCCCTCCAAGCACACAGGCCGTCAGCGGAAACAGATAGAGCAGGGCAATCGCCCCCGGCTGGGCGAACCACGGCACCTTGGCGAGGACGCTGGGGCCGGTGAAGTAGTGCGTCGGGTCGGTCCCCGGGAGGCAGCGGTAGACGAAGAAGGCGAGGGGGGGCGCGCTGAACAGGCCCACGAAGGCCATGACCCCCTCCGGGCCCTGAGGGAACACGCTGGCCTTCAGCACCCACCAGGCGAGGACCAGGTGCAGCGCGATCAGGCCGGGGAGCGCCGCGTGCGCCGAGAGGCCGAAGGCGCTGTAGGCCGGCGCCGAGACGGGGTTGCCCGCGGCCGCCGCCACGACCAGGCCCGAGAGCGCGGCGAGCAGGATCCCCGCCCCGCCGAGGGCGGATCCGCGGAGCGTGACGACCAGCGCGAGCGCCCCGGCCACCGAGCTCGTCACGACGGCCCCGAGCCCCATGTGCGACCCCCAGCTCTCGTGGGCTCCCTGAGCGAGCACGGCGCCCACGGCCACGAGACCGACGACGCCGAGGGCGAGCTGGGCTCCGCTCTGGCTGGGGGCGTTTGCGGCGGCCGCGGGGACGTGAAACGGGTCCTTGGGGTCCGTCCCCGGCACCGTGACCTTGGCCTTGCAGCTCGGGCAGCGCGCCTTGCTCCCCGGCTTGCGGGTGTAGGTCTCGACCCGGGAGCCGCATTCGCACAGCGCCTCGCGCTGCTCGAGCTTGTCCTGGAGCTGGCGCACCTGCTTCGCGGAGAGCATGTCTTGCTCGAACAGGACCCGCGAGAGCGTGGTCGTCTCGCCGGCTTCGCTGAGCACCTTCACGGTGCGCATGGCGTCGCGAGCGCCCTCCCGGTCGATCCAGCCCTTGGCGTGGGCGGCCTTGCCAAAGCTCACGTCGGCGGGGTGGTGACCCATAGGCTTCCTCCTAACCCCCACCCACCAACACGTGGCGTGCCGCGCGCAAGTCCAGCGGCGACGGCGACACCCCCGAACGTTGGACACGGCTGAGGCGTGTCCAACGTTCAGGGTTGGCTCGATCCTGGGGGGCTACTAGCGCAAGAAGGCCACCGCGCGCGCGGCGGTGAAGCGCGCTTGGGCGTCGTCGTAGCGCCCGAAGGCGCGCAGGGAGCGCAGCTGGGCGCCCCCGGTGAGCTCCTGGTCGAGCTGGGCGCGGAAGGCGGCGAAGCTGGTGAACAGCTGCAGGCGGAACCCGCGGACCACGGCGTAGAAGCCGCTGGAGCCGGCCACGGTCACGTTGGCTTGCAGGTCGACCGGGGCCACGAGCCCGTAGTCGACGCGGGCGAACACGGCGCTCGCGACGTCGACCGTGAGCTCGGCGCTGGAGCTCTGGGCGAAGGGCGACGCGCTCGCCGGGATCCAGTTGACCCGCAGCAGCGAGCCCGCGTCGCTGCGGTCGATCACGGTGTCGGCCGTGAAGTCCGGGGTCGCGGCGGCGTCACTGGTCACCGGGGCGACGAAGCCGCGCACGTGGACCGGCGTGCCCGAGGTGATCCCGGCCAGGCTGAGCCCGCTCGTGTTCACGACCAGCGCCTGGGGGTCGGCCTGGACCACACCTTCGACGCTCCAGGTGATCGCGCTCGCCAGCCGGCGCCCGACCCGGGCCACGTCGAGGGTCAGCTGGCCGCCGCTCGGCGCGGCGGCGAGGGAGCCGTTGAGGTCGGTCTCGACCAGGCGCACGAACCCGGCCCCAGGCTGGGTGAGGTCGAGGGTCGAGCCGCTGAAGGCGCCGTAGGCGAGGATCCGCTGGCCGACGTTGATCGCGTCGGCGTTCAGCGCGCCGCTCTGGCCGCGGCGGCTGACCTTGGTCTCGGCGAAGGACGCGCGCAGGGTCACGGTGTCGTTGAAGGTCACCGAGCCCGCCGACCCTCGGCGCACGGCCACCCCGCGCAGGGTCAACACGGCGTCGGCGCCTGCCCCACCGCTGCGCGCGACCACGATTCCGCCGACCTCGTCGAGGTTCTGCGGGAGCAGCACGACCCGGGTCGCCGTCAGGCGGCGAGTCTGCGGGTCGAGGGTCCCGCGGGCCACGACGAGGGTCCCGTCGCCGCGGGCGGCGAGGGCGTCGAAGCCGGGCTGGCCGGCGAGGGTCTGCCCGTCGAGCTCGAACAGGGTCGCGCTCGAGGTGGCGACGGTCACCGTGCCCCGCGTCACCAGGCCGAGCCCGATCCGCACGTCGAGGCTGAACTCGGCGCCGCTGAAGCCCGAGGCCAGGCCGGGCACGCGCGTCGGGGTCGGGTTGGCGGGGTCGATCGAGGCGTAGAACACGCCGTCGAGGGTCACGGTGTTCGCGAGCGCGTCCACCACGAGGGACTGGTCGAGGTCGAAGTCGACGAGGGCGAAGTGCCCCCGGCGCGCGCCGACGACGAAGCCGCCTCCGGGGAACACGATCGAGATCGCCTGCTGTCCGCTCAGGGCCTGGCCCGCCGCGTCGCGCAGGCTGGCGGGGGTCGTGCCGCCCTGCAGCCGGACCTGGGCGCTGCTGAAGTCGAGGGTCATGGAGGCGGAGGTGTAGACCCCCGCCGGGATCGTCGCCGCGGCGATCACCTCGCTCACCGAGACCAGCTGGGCGAAGTCGACGCGGGTGCGCTGGGGCAGCACCTCGACGACGGCTCCGTTGGCCTTCTCGAAGCGGAAGGAGACGATGTCGACCTCGAACAGGTCGATCTCGTCGGTGGGCGCGTCGGTGACCGCGACCGTCACCTCTCCAGGGTCGGCCGGGGCGCCGCCGCCGTCGCCGCCGCTGCCGCCTCCGCAGGCGACCAGACATACCGAGAGCGTTGCGGCCAGCAGGCCGCGGGTCGTGCTTCGAATCATGGAAGGGTCTCTCTCCTCTGTGCGCGACCCGGCGTGCTCGCGGGGTCGCTCAAGGGCTGAACGTCGTGCGGTCGGGGGAGGGCACGAGCCCTGCCCACGCTCAGCGGCCCCGCAGGACCGGCGAACTTCTCCGCGTCTGCTTGGACTAACGGGAGAGGGCCGGGAGGGTTTCGCGTGCCTTTCTTTCGAATAACTTCGCCGGCGCCCCGTCTACGGCGCCCAACGAGTTGGGGGGCAAGCGCTTGCGCGCGACGCGCGAGCTAGCGCGGCTCGGGGGCCTTCCCGTGGGGGACCTCCTGGAACACGAGCAGCAGGTGGTCGTCGCTGCTGAAGGCGTAGAGGTAGGGGAACTGCGCGCCGAACCCCGAGCGATCAAGGAACGCGGTCGCCGCGCCCGCGACCTTCGGGTGCGCCTCGAGCATGTTCTCCTTCTGAGCGAGCTCGCGCGCGAGGTCGGGAGCCACCACCTGCGCCACCGCCTCGCGCAGCGCCGCGACATTGGTCGCGCGCGGACCCGGCTTCTCGAGCACGAGGGTGAACACGGGGGGGTAGTCGGGGCCGTGGGAGTCGAGGGTCGCGGACCCTTGGGGGCGCCCGCGGCCGACGGTCAGGTGCAGGTGCCCCGCGCTGTCGAGCTTGAGCGCGGCGGCGAAGTCGTTCGGGTGCAGGCTCGGGTTCACGAGGGTCTCGACGAGCTGCCGGAGGTCGGCGGCGCGGCCAGCGCGCTGCTCGCGCTCGCCCCCGAGGTCGACCAGAGCGCTCGGCGCGGGCCAGCGCGTAACCGGTTCGAAGATCGGCCAGCCGAGCTCGGCCTTCATGGCGTCGTCGATCAGGCGCCACTCGGACGCCGGCGCGGGGTTCGGCGAGGTTCCGTCGCTGGGGTCGGCCACGGGGTCCTCCTGCGCGGGGGCGCTGACGTCTGGGGAGCTCGGAGGGCCGCCGCCAGGCGCCGAGCCGGGGGTCGTCGCGTCGGGGCAGCCGAGCAGGAGCAGGGCGCAGAGAGCAGCCGCGAGGGCGGGGGCGTGTCGCATCGAAGCCTCCTCCCTCAGCCTATCACCCGCGACGCGCGTTGGCCGACGAGGCCTGCGCGTGGCGCGCCGCTACCGCCTTCCTCGGCCTGACGTTACACTCCTAGAGAACCGGAGGTGCTGTGAGAGCCACCTTGCATGTCGTCGCTGGCCCCGATCAAGGGCGGCTGTTTTCGATCGGCGCCAATCCGGTGACGATCGGGCGCAACGCCAACAACACGATCGTGATCAACGACGTCTCGATCAGCGGCGTGCACTCGCGGATCGTCCCGAACGCCCTCGGTGGGTTCACCCTCCTCGACAGCTCGAGCACCAACGGCACCTTCGTCAACGGGCTGGAGCAGAAGGCCGCAGACCTCAAGGACGGCGACGAGATCCAGATCGGCGAGTCGGTCATGTGCTTCCACCAGCAGTCGCGGGCGACGATCCTCTCCGCCGACGACAGCGGGAAGGCCACCGTCCGCGCGGCCACCCCGCAGGAGACCGCCCCGGCCTTCACCTTCGACCCCGTCAGCGCGGGCTCCGTGGACCGCGGGCTCCTCGAGCAGGCCTACACCCGCTCGGTGCTCCTCGAGCGCCTCGACCACGCCCTGGGCCAGCTCGAGACCAGCCAGGAGATCCTGGGAGCGGTGGTCGACGCCGCGATCGCGGGCTCGGGCGCCCAGCGCGGGCTGATCCTGCTCCTCGACGCCAAGTCGGGGGAGCTCGTGCCTTCGGTGGTCCGCGACCTCTCGGGCGAAGAGGCCATGACCTTCTCCAAGGCGCTGGCGACCGAGGCCCTGGGCCTCGAGAGCGTCGTCGCCGTCGGCGCCGGCGGCTACGACGGCGTCGACCTGCCCACGATCTGCGCGCCGATCATCAGCGCCGGCCGCTGCGGCGGGCTGCTCTACGTCGACTCCCCGCTCACCGGTCAGTTCGAGGTCGGCGCCTCCGACACCGTCGCCGCGATCGGCAGCCGCGCCGCCGCGAGCGTGGTCGCCGCGCGTTCGCAGACCGACTTCGACATGCTGTTCTCGTCCATGATCGACGCGATCATGCGCTCGATTCAGGCCAAGGACGTCTACACCCGCGGCCACTCCGAGCGAGTGCGCCACTACTCGAAGCTCCTCGGCAAGGAGCTCGGCCTGAGCCAGGACGAGGTCTACCGCGTCAGCCTCGGCGCGGGCCTGCACGACATCGGCAAGATCGGCATGCCCGACAGCGTGCTGAAGTTCAACAAGACGCCGAAGCTCACCGAAGAGCAAATGAAACACGTCAAGCACCACCCGGTGCGCGGCGGGCAGATCCTCAAGGACATTCCCTTCCTCGCCGACATCGTCCCAGCCGCTGAGCTGCACCATGAAGACTGGGACGGCGGGGGCTACCCCCACGGCCTCAAGGGCGAGCAGATCCCGCTGATCGCGCGGATCGTGGCCGTGGCCGACACCTACGACGCGATCACCACCGACCGCCCCTACCAGAAGGGAAAGTCCTACGAAGACGGGCACGAGGTGCTGCGCAAGATCGCCGGCAAGCGCTTGCAGCCGGAGCTGGTCGAAGCGTTCATCTCCGCCTTCAACAAGTACCGCAAGCGGCCCAGCGGCTCCAAGCGCCCGAAGAAGGGGACCCTCCGCTTTCCCAACGAGCCGAGCAAGGACTTGATCGAAGAGATCACGCAGACCAAGCCGGTGGCGGCCCAACCCAAGCCCGTGCCTCAGCCCGCCGCGCAAACCCCGGTCGGCGACGACGACCTGGACATCGGGCTGCAGAGCGCGATCTTCATCGGGTAGCGGTGCCGCGCCCGACCCCACCCGTGATCGCCGCGCGCGGGCGTCGCAGCTCGCTCACTTTGCTCGCGCTGGCGCTCGTGCTCGCGACCCCCGGCTGCTACGCGCTTCACGCCGCCAACGGACAGATTGGGATCTGGTGGAACCAGATCCCGATCGACGAGGCCCTCGCCGATCCCGACCTCCCGGAGGCGCAGCGCGAGAAGCTCGCCCTCGTCGTCGACGTGCGGCGCTACGCGATCGAAGAGCTCGGGCTCAGCGAGACGGGGAGCTACAAGAGCTACTACGAGACGCCCGGGGACTTCGTGGCCTGGAACGTGAGCGCGAGCGCGCCCCTCGCGTTTCAGCCCTACACCTGGGACTTCCCCTTCGTGGGCTCGCTGCCCTACATAGGCTACTTCCGCGAGCCCCTCGCCGTGGAGGAGGCCGCGGACCTCGCTGGGCGGGGCTACGACGCGCTCATGCTCCCCGTGCCTGCCTACTCGACCTTGGGCTGGTTCGAGGACCCCTTCCTCTCCTCCATGCTGCGCTACCACCACGAGACGATCGCCGACATCTTGATCCACGAAATGACTCACGCCACGGTGTTCGTCGCCGACGTGGAGTTCAACGAGACCCTCGCGACCTTCGTCGGGCGCGAAGGGGCGCGGCGCTATTTCCTCGAGCGCGACGGACCCGCGAGCGTCCACCTGCGCCGCATGGAGCTCGAGGGCCACGACGAGGAGCTCTTCGACGGCGCCCTGCGCGAGCTGAAACAAGCGCTCTGGCGAGTCTACGAAGCCGCAGCGCCCGAGGAGGCGAAGCGCGCGGGCAAGGCCGCGCGGATCGCCGCCTTCCGCGCGCGCATGCGCGACGAGGTGCTCCCGGCCATGCACGACCCGCGGGGCTACGCCTACGTGCTCGACCCCGACTACGAGATCAACAACGCCTGGCTCCTCGCGCGCCTGCGCTACCACGGAGACCTGCCCGCGTTCACGGCGCTCCACGAGCACCTCGGCTCGGACCTGCGCCAGACGATCGTGGCCCTCGGGGAGGTCGCCCAGGCCGCCGACCCCCGCGCCGAGCTCCGCCTGCGCGCGCGCTGACCCGTCGGAAGTGCGGGCAACGCTCCGGGCCGGAGGTCGAACCCACGAGCGGAGCGAGCGGTGAGAACCCCGGTCTAGTCCACCAAGAGGTCAGCCTCCGCGGAGAGCTGGCACGCGCGTTCGAGGGTCGCCTCACCCGCGGGCGAGCGGGGGAGGAGCGCCTGGTCGGCGCCGAACTCGCGGAGGTCGCCGACCAGGGTCTCGTGCAAGGAGTTCAGGCGCGCCGCGGCGGGGGCCAGCCCAAAGCGGGTCGCCCACACCGCGTAGACCTCGTCCAGGGCGCGTTCGAAGGGAGGAGCGGCCGCCGCCAGCCGCCGCGAGCGTTCCACCCGTCGGCGAACGCTCCCGGGGACCGCGCGCGAAGCGGGGTCCGCGCCGCCCGAGAGGAGCAGGCACTCGGCCGCGCGCTCCCACGCCGGGGTCTCGGGCGGGAGGGCATCGAGGACCTCCGCCAGGAGCGCGGAGTCCTCGGCGACGACGCAGGCGCCGAGCAGGCGCTCGAGTGCCGGCTCGAGTCCGGGGGTGTCGGCGGGGACGCGCTGGAGCTGAGCCCAGGCCGCGGTTCGGTCCTCCAGCGAGAGCGCGCCGAGGTCCGCGGCGGGCGGGGGGGGCTCCTCGCGCCCGGGCGGTGGGGGAGACGCGTCGAGGGTCGGGGCGCGCCCGTGGACGAGGAGGGCCAGGGACAGCGCGGAGGCGAGCGCCGCGGCCGTCGCCGCTGCGGCCAGGAGGACGAGGGGGCGGCGCCCGGTGACCGGGGTCACCAGCTCCAGGGGCGAAGACGGCCGCTGCGCGGGGTCCTTGGCCAGCCCGCGCATGCAGGCGGCGCTCAGCTCGGGGTCGACCCCGAAGGTGGCTGGGGCCGGCGGCGTGTCGCGCAGGACGGCGTGCAAGCTGGCGATCAAGCCCAGTCCGTTGGGCACCGGGGGGCGCCCGGTCAGGCAGTGGTAGTAGACCGCGGCCAGCCCGTAGACGTCGCTCCTCACGTCGGACTGCTTCGCGTCGACGACCTGCTCCGGGGCCATGTAGCTCGGGGTTCCGAACACGGTCCCGCTCACGGTCAGCCGCTCCTGGGGGCCGACGCGCAGGCCGAGGCCAAAGTCGCTCAGCCGCGGCTGGTCTCGGTCGTCGAAGAGCACGTTCTCGGGCTTGAGGTCCCGGTGCAGGATCCCCAGCGCGTGCGCCGCCTCGAGCCCCGCGGCCAGCTGCGTCACGATGCGTCGCGCCTCGTCCTGGTGGAGGGGCCCCGCCTCGAGCCGCTGGGCCAGGGAGCCTCCGGGGTAGTGCGCGAGCACGAGGTAGGGCCGCGGGCCCTCGAGCTTCGCGGCGTGGACCTCCGCAACGTTTGGGTGCTTGAGCGACGCGAGCAGCTCGGCCTCGCGGCGAAAGCGCAGGCGTGCCTCCAGGTCGCAGGCCTCGAGCAGGCACTTGGCCGCGTGCAGCCGTTGGGTCCGCGGGTCTTGCACGAGGTAGACCTCGCCCATGCCTCCGCGTCCGAGGAGCCGTACGACCGAATACGGGCCGAGCTGGGGCTGCGCGGGCGTCGCGGCGAGCGAGCCCAGCCAGAGCTCCTCCGCCAGGCGCAACCGCTCGGGGGTGACGAGGCCGCGCTCGAGCAGGAACAACCCGAGCTCCTGCGGCGAGCTCGCCCCAGAGCGCTGCGCCTCCTCGACCGAGGCGGGGGCGACGCCGCTGCGCAGCAGGGCCTCCTCGAAGCTCGCGGGGTCGGAGTGCATGCCTCGAGTCTACCTGCGGCCAAGGGCGCCTTCCCTTTCACGCTCGCTCCAGATCCCGCGCTGCCCGGCCA
>JAGQRJ010000602.1 GCA_020425635.1 Planctomycetota bacterium
GATCAGCGCGACCTCGACGGCCTGGTCGCGGGCCGGCGGCACGCGCAGGAGCTCGGCGGTCACGGCCCGAAGTCAATATCAATCACACGAGCTTATAAGAAAAGGGGTTCCCATAGAGTTTGGAGCTCGTGTGATTGATATTGACTTCGGGCCGTGACCGCCGAGCTCCTGCGCGTGCCGCCGGCCCGCGACCAGGCCGTCGAGGTCGCGCTGATCGAGGTCGCCCTCGAGATCTACGCCGCCGAGCGCGCGCGCGCGCTCAGCGAGCCCGCCGACGTCTTCGCCGCGCGCTACGCCGGGCTGGCCGACCTCGCCATGCCGATCGTGGTCACCGGCGTGGCCGACGAAGACGCCACGGTCCGCGCGCGCTTCGAGGCGGTGCGCGACCGGTCCCTCGCCGCGGCCCTCGAGCGGCTCGCGAGCGACGACCCCCAGCAGCGCTCCCTGGGCGAGGCGACGCTCCTGCGCTGGGGCCCGATCGCCAAGGAGCGCCTGGCGGCGGTGGAGGGCGCCACCGCGCGCCGCGTCGAACGCTGGATCGACTTCGGCCTCGACGGCGAGCTCGTGCTGCGGCTGGGGCACGACTTCGCGGGCTACGCCGAGCTCGCCTACCGCGAGCGCCGCGCGCGGGTGATCGAGCTCGAGCGCCTGGGCGGTGAGGAGGCGATCCCGGCGCTGCGCGCGCTGCTCGAGGTCGAGCCGAGCCTCGAGGTGCGCGCGCTGGCGGCGATCGGGCTGTTTCGCCTCGGCGACCGCACCGGCGCGGAGTGGCTCGCCGAGCACCGGCTCGAGCTGCCCCAGGGGGAGCTCAGCGCCCGCGAGCTCGCCGCGATCCACATGGACCAGGGCCTGCGCTACCTCAAGCTCAAGCGCCTCGAGCGCGCCGAGCGCGAGTTCCAGCGCGTGATCGAGTTCGAGCCCGACAACGAGGTCGCTTGGTACAACCTCGCCTGCACGTATGCCCGCTGGGGCCGCAGCGACGAGGCCTTCGCGCACCTCGAGGCCGCGGCCAGCCGAGGCTTCGTCGACGTGAAGCACATTCGCGAGGACCCCGACCTGACCTCGCTCCACGACGACCCGCGCTTCGAGGCCCTGCTCGAGCGGCTCGCCGCGGGGTCCGAGGCGGACGAGAGCGACAAGGAGCGTGACCGTTGAGCGCCCTCACCGACGCACGCACTGGGGACGAGACGAACCTCGGCGAGTTCCTCGCCTCCCTCGTCGAGCACCCCAAGACCGGGACCTTCAAGCTCAGCGGCCCCGACGGCCGCGTGAAGTACATCTACTTCAAGCGCGGGACGATCGAGCTGCTCAAGACCATGCGCTCGAAGACCCTGCTCGGGAAGGCGCTGCTCAAGCGGCGCAAGCTGACCACCGAGCAGCTCGAGGCCGCCCTCGAGCGGCAGAAGGCGGCGAACTCGAACCTGCGCCTGGGCGAGATCCTGGTGGGCATGGGGATCGTGCTCGAGAGCGACGTGCACCAGGCCCTGGCGTATCAGATCGCGGAGGAGGTGTTCGAGCTCTTCACCTGGCCCGAGATCCGCAGCGAGTTCTATCGCGGCGAGCCGCCGCTGGACATTTTCGAGGTCGAGGACCTGCAGGCGCGGGTCTCGCTCTCGCCGATCCAGCTCGCGCGCGAGGCGGTGCGGCGCAAGAAGGAGCTGAGCGAGATCCAGCGCACGATCCCGTCGACCCGCGACGTCTACGTGCCCACGCCCAACGCCTACAAGGCCGACAAGAGCAACAGCCTCGCCGTCGAGGAGGTGTTCTCCTGCCTCGACGGGCAGCGCAACGTCGAGGAGCTGCTCGACGTGGCGCGGGCGCCCGACCTGGTCGCCATGCGGGTGCTCGTGAAAATGAAGCTCGACGGTCAGGCCGTGCCCCTCGCGGGGCAGGAGCTGATCGCGCTCGGGCAGTCCCTCGAGGATCGCGGCGAGTTCGCCCGCGCGCGCTCGCGCTACCTGCGCGCCGAGGAGCTCGGCTACCCCGACTTCGACCTCCCGCGGCGGATCGGGCAGATCGCCGAGGCCCTGGGCGACACCCAGGAGGCCTGCCGGCGCTACGTGATCTACGCCGACCGCTGCGATCAGTCGGGCTACCCCGACGTCGCGGCGCAGACCCTGGCGCGGGTGCTCGAGCTCGACCCGCAGCAGACCCAGGCCCGTGAGCTGCACGCCGAGATCCTCGCCAAGCGCGCCCGCGCCCTCGAGGAGGCGGGAGAGCCCTCGGCCGAGAAGACCGCGGCGGCGATCGAGGAGTACGAGACGCTGTTCCTGCAGTTCGCCGGGCTCGAAGACAAGCGCCGGGTGCTGACCGCGCTCATGACCCTCGCCCCCGACCGGCTCGACCTCCGCGAGCGACAAGGCGAGCTCTCGCTCCAGGCGGGCGACATTGGCGAGGCGATCGAGGACTTCCAGGAGCTCGCCATGGCCTACCTCGAGGCCGAGCAGCTCGAGCCGGCGGTCGAGGTCTTGCGGCGGATCCTCGAGGTCGAGCCGGGAGAGATCCTCGCGCTGCAGTCGCTGGCCGCGACCTACGCGCGCATGGGTCGCACCGGCGACGCGGTCGAGCAGTACCTGCAGTTCGCCAAGACCTTCGAAGACAGCGGGCTGGCGGTGGCGTCCAACGAGACGCTGATCGATATCTACGAGCGGATCGTCGACCTCGACCCGCAGAACACCGAGGCGCGCAAGTTCCTCGCCAACGCCTACGAGGGTAAGGAGGAGGCCGACAAGTCGGTCGCCAACTACCAGAGCATGGCCGAGCTCTTGCGCGAGCAGGGCAAGCGCGAGGAGCTCTACGAGGTGCTCGGGCAGCTCTGCGCGCTCAAGCCCGGCGACTTCGAGCTGACCCTCGAGCGCGCGCGCCTGGCGAGCGAGCTCGGGCGCAGCGAAGAGGGCGCCGCGCTCCTGCACCAGGCGGCCGACGCCGCGACCCAGACCGGCGACAGCAAGGGCGCGCTGGCCGCGCTCAAGCAGCTCCTGAGCCTCGCCCCGGGGAACCTCTCCGCGCACCTCGCGCTCGCCAAGCACGAGGCCCAGGCCAAGGAGCACCAGGCCGCCGGGCGCCGCTGCGCCGCGGTGTTCGACCTGGCCATGGTCGCGGGCAACCACGCCCTCGCCGAGGAGGCGGTCAAGCGCGCCATGGACCACGAGCCCGACGCGCCCGAGCACCGCGAGCGCCTGTCGCGGGTGCTGGTGGTCAACGGGCGCGCGGACGAGGCGGCGCGGACGCTCGTGCGCGCCGCCCGCCGCGCGCGCGACGACGAGAACCTCGGCCTCGCCCGCCAGTGGGCGCGCAAGGCGCTCGAGCTCGACGGGACCTGCGACGACGCGCGCGACCTGCTCGAGAACCTGCGCACCGCCCCGGCGGCGCCGACCTACGGCAGCGCCGAGCGCGTCGGCGAGCGCCCCACGATCGCGGCCACGATCACCGGCGGGCCCAAGGTCGCCTCGATCGAAGGCATGCGCACCAAGACCCGCAAAATGGGCGGGGCGCTGCACAAGCTCAAGGCGCTCAAGTCGGGCGGGCTCCCGCCGCCCTCGCCCGACACCGACAAGGTCAGCCCGGGCCCCGAAGGGCCGGGGCGGCCGGCCGAGGCCCAGGTCTCGCGCAAGGCGAACTCGGCGCTGAACAAGCTCCGCGCGCTGCGCGGGAGCACGGGCTCCGACTCGGGGTCCGACGGCAGCGAGGAGACGCAGAAGGTGAGCAAGGGGCCAGAGGCGCCGGGCGAGGCGGCGGACCCGGGGGTGGCGAAGAAGGCGACCTCGGCCATGAGCCGGCTGAAGGCGCTGAAGTCGGGCTCGGGCGGCGGGGCGGAGCCGCCGACGCCGAAGGTGAGCAAGGGCCCGGAGGCGCCGGGCGAGGCGGCGGACCCAGGCGTGGCGAAGAAGGCGACCTCGGCCATGAGCCGGCTGAAGGCGCTGAAGTCGAGCAAGGGCGGCGAGAAGCCGACCCCCAAGATCAGCAAGGGACCCGAGGCTCCCGGCGTGGCCGCCGACGAGCAGGTCTCGAAGAAGGCAAGCTCGGCCATGGATCGCCTGCGGGCGCTCAAGGGCGGGGTGGCGGTGGCCCCAGACGACCCCGCGGAGGACTCCTGATATGCCCACCCTCGCGGCCCTGTTGCGGCCCGAAGCCGTCGTGGACCTCGACGCAGCCCACGCCGAAGACGCGCTCCATGCGCTCGCCAGCTCGGCGCTGGACCTGGTCGACGACGGCCTGACCCTCGACGAACTGCTGCAGGCGATCTACGAGCGCGAGAAGCTGCACAGCACCGCCCTCGGGGAGGGCGTGGCCATGCCCCACGTGCGCTTGAAGCAGGTCAAGGCGTTTCGCACCGTGCTCGGGCGGAGTCGCGGCGGGATCGAGTTCGCCGCCCCCGACGGCCAGGCGGTGCGGCTGTTCCTCATGATCGTGGGGCCGGAGGCCCTCGCCGATCAGTACCGCAAGCTCATGACCCGCGCGGCGCGCTTCCTGCGCAACGAGGCCGCGAACCTGCTCGAGAGCGACGACTTCGCCGCCGCGGCCCGGGCCGCGCTCGAGGACTACTAGTGGCGCAGATCGACCCCGACGAGACCGGACCCGAGAGCCTGACCGGGAAGATCCTGGCCGCGGGGCTCGGGGCCTACTTCCTCACCGAAGACACCGTTCGCCGCTACGTCAAAGACGCCAAGATCCCGCGCGACATAGCGCGCTCGATCACGCAGAACGCGTCTAAGGGCAAGGACGAGCTCTACGGCTTCATTGCGCGCGAGCTCAGCGACTTCCTCAAGCAAATGGACCTGCAAGAGGAGCTCGACCGCTTCGTGCAGAACCACAAGATCAAGATCTCCGCCGAGATCGAGTTCTTGCCGCGCGACCCCGCCACCGGCGAGCGCAAGGTCGACCTCGACCTCAAGGTCACCCCCCCTCCGCCTCGCGAGCCGACGCCCGAACCCGACGAGTCGGAGTGAACTTCGTCGGGCAGCGGATCGGCCGCTTCGCGGTCGAGCGCGAGCTCGGCCAGGGCATGGCGGGCTCCGTGTGGCTGGCGCGCGATCCGCAGTCGCTGCGCCAGGTCGCGATCAAGCTGCTCCACCAGCCCCTCGACCCGAGCAGCTCGCGCGGCCAGCGCTTCCAGCGCGAAGTGCGCGCGCTGCTCGCCCTCCGTCACCCGGCGATCGTCCCGCTGCTCGAGGTCGGCGTGCACCAGGGGCGCGCGTTCCTCGTGCTGCCGCACTTCGCCGGGGGCAGCCTCGAGCAGCGGCTGCAGACCGGGGGCGCGTTCGAGCCGCGTCAGGCCGCGCGGCTCGTGGCCCGGCTCGCCGAGGGCCTCGAGCTCGCCCACGCCCAGGGGATCCTGCACCGCGACCTGACCCCGGCGAACGTGCTGCTCGACGGCGAGGGGCAGCCCGCGATCGGCGACTTCGGCCTGGCGCGCTTCGTGCACGACCCGGGGGCCGACCTCACCCGCAGCGGCGCGTTCTACGGCTCTCCGGGCTACCTCGCGCCGGAGCAGGCGCTGGGGGACCGCACGGAGCTGGGGGTCGGGACCGACGTCTACGGGCTCGGCGGGGTGCTCTACGCCTGCCTCACGGGGCAGCCCCCGCTCCCCGCGCGGACCCTGCCCGAGGCGCTGACCTCCGCCGCCGAGCGCGTGCCCCCGCCCCCGAGCTCCCTCGCGCGCGGGGTGCCCGCCGAGCTCGACCGGATCTGCGCGCGCTGCCTGGAGAAGCGCCCGGCGAACCGCTTCCCCACGGCGGCCGCCCTGGGCGCGAGCCTGCGGGGCTTCCTCGCGGCGTCGCCGCGGCCCCGCCTCGACCGGCGCGGGTCCAGCCCCTGGTTGACGGTGGCC
>JAGQRJ010000603.1 GCA_020425635.1 Planctomycetota bacterium
ACCGCGGAGCGATCAGCTCCAGCGAGACGGTGGAGTTCGCCGCCGCGGAGACGACCCCGCCCCGAGGCGGCGGCGCCGGCCCGTCACCCGGAGAGCAGACGAGCTCGCTCCTGGGAGGCCTGCGCTCGGGGTTGAGCGACATTCGCCAGCGCATGGGCTCCGAGCGGACCTCGGACCTCTCCCCGCCGACCCCGGGCGAGCAGCACATGATCCTGCCCCCGGGGACCGTGCTCGGGCGCTACACCCTCGAGGGCCCGCTCGGCAAGGGAGGCATGGGGGTCGTCTACAAGGCGCACGACACCTCGCTCAATCGCCACGTAGCCTTGAAGGTGCTCTCCTCGGAGCTGAGCCGCAACAGCCAGTTCACCGCGCGCTTCCGCCGCGAGGCGCAGGCCTGCGCGCAGCTCAGCCACCCGAACATCACGCACATCTACACGATCTCGGAAGACACCGACCCCTGCCAATACTTCGTCATGGAGTTCGTCGACGGCCCGACCCTCGCGGAGCGGGTCGAGGCCGAGGGGCCGCTCCCTTTCCCCGAGATCCTCGAGATCGCCCGGCAAACGGCCCGCGGGCTGCAAGCCGCCGCCCGGCACAAGATCGTGCACCGGGACATCAAGCCCTCGAACCTCATGCTCACCAGCAGCAAGCAGGTCAAGATCACCGACTTCGGCCTCGCCAAGGCCCGCGCCGACATGGGGCACACCCTCGACCTGACCTCGACCGGAGTGGTCATGGGCACGCCCCTGTTCATGTCGCCGGAGCAGGGGCGCGGCAAGACGATCGATCACCGCTCGGACATCTACAGCCTGGGCGCGACCCTGTTCTTCCTCGCCTACGGCTGCCCGCCCTTCGAGGCCGACTCCCCGGTGGCGATCATTCTGCGCCACATAAACGACCAGGTCGTGTTCCCCGACACCCGCGAGACCCCCGAGGCGATCAAGGGCCTGTTGCGCTACATGCTCGCCAAGGACGTCTCGCGCCGTCCCCAAGACTACGACGCGCTGCTCGCAGACATCGACCGCGCCGAGCGCGGCGAGACCCTCGACGAGTCTCCGGTGCGCGTCGTGACCCTCTCGCCCCCGCGGAGCACCGCCCGCCGCAGCCTGTTCAAGGCCGGCAAGCTCTCGGTGGCGCGCACGAACCTCAAGCTCAAGCGGCGCGACAAGGCCGAGGCGCTCCTGGCCGAGGCGATCCAGGACGGCGACCCGTCGCTGCGCTGCGAGGCCGCGCTGCTCCTGCTCGAGCTGCGCGAGAGCGAGGGCAAGCACGACGAGGTCGAGCCCCTGGTCAAGATCATCGCCGACACCGCCCGCGACCCCGAGACCCGCGCCTTCGCCGCCTGGAAGCTCGCTGAGCTCGACCAGCGCCACGCGATCGGGCACATGATCGCGGCGATCGAGCGCCTGCAGGCGGTCGAGCTCGAGCCGCCGCCGGAGCTCCCCCGGGCGATCCTCGAGGAGCAGCTCACCCGCCTGCGCGAGCAGCTCTCCACCCTCGAGCGCGACCAGGGCTCGGTGCGGCTGTTCCTCGCGCGCCCACCGTCGCCGTGAGCTCGGGGGCCACCTCGCGCCCTGAGCGCTCCTAGAAGTTTGGAGCGCGCTTCTCGAGGAAGGCCCCGATCCCTTCGCGGGCGTCGTCGCTGGCGAGGGCCACCCCGAACAGGTCGGCCTCGACCGCGAGGGCCGCGTCGAGGTCCGCGTCGACGCCGCGATCGATCGACTCCAGGGCCAGGCTCACCGCGAGCCGCCCACGGGTGGCGACGACCGCCAGGGTCTCTCGCGCGCCGGCGAGCAGCGCGTCGCGGCTCTCGAACACGCGGTTCACGAGCCCGATCGCCGCGGCCTCGTCGGCCTTCAGCTGATTGCCGGTCACGATCAGCTCGGTGGCGCGCCCGCGGCCCACGAGCCGCGTCAGGCGCTGGGTCCCGCCGTAGCCGGGGATCAAGCCCAGCCCGACCTCGGGCAAGCCAACCCGCGCGTTGGCGCTCGCGTAGCGCATGTGGCAGGCGAGGGCGAGCTCGAGCCCGCCGCCGAGGGCGTAGCCGTTGACGCAGGCGATCAGCGGCACCGGGCTCTGCTCGAGCTGGCGCAGCACCGACTGCCCGCGTCGCGCGAGGCCGCGCGCCGGCCCGACCGAGGTGACCTGCGACAAGGCCTTGAGGTCGGCGCCCGCCACGAAGGCCTTCTCGCCCGCGCCGATCAAGATCGCCCCGCGGAGCTCGCCGTCGCGCTGCAGCCGCTGCGCGGCGCGCTCGAGGCCGTCGAGGGTCTCGGCGTTGAGCGCGTTGAGCGCCTTCTCGCGCTGAACCGTGATCGTGGCGACGCCGCCCTCGACCTCGAACGCTACCGGCTCGCTCATGGCTAGTCCTCGAGGGTGACGGTGCCCATGCTGATCGCCTCGTGAGGCCGATCGTTGCTCGGGTCGCGCGGCGCGTTCACGATCTGGTCGACGACGTCCATGCCCTCGATCACCTGGCCGAAGACGGTGTATTTCCCGTCGAGGAAGCTCGAGTGACGGCCATGGCAAATGAAGAACTGCGTGCCCGCGCTGTTGGGGTCGTTGGTGCGCGCCGCCGAGACCGCGCCCGGCACGTGGGGGCGGTCGTTGAACTCCGCGTCGAGGGTGATCCCGTCGGGGTGTCCCCCGGTGCCGGTGCCCGTGGCGCAGCCGCCCTGGATCATGAAGTTCGGGATCACGCGGTGGAAGATCTTGTTGGTGTAGAACCCGCGCCGGGTCAGGTCCTTGAAGTTCTCGACGTGCTTGGGGGCGACGTCGGGGCAGAACTCGATCACGATGTCGCCCTTGTCGGTCTTGAGGCGGGCCTTGGTCTCGCTCATGGCTTAGCTCCGGTAGGTATCTCTAGCTGGGATTTCGGTTACTTCTTGAAGGGGACCAGGCGCACGGAGTCCATGACCACCGGCTCCACCGGCCGGGACTTCTCGTTCTTCGGCCCCTGCTCCACGCGCTCGACCTGCGAGATCGTGACCGCGACGTCGAGGCCATGGGTCAGTCGCCCGAAGGCCGTGTAGCGGCCGTCGAGGTCCTTGCGATCGGCGACGGTCACGTAGAACTGAGAGCCCGCGGAGTCGGGGTGTCCGCTGCGCGCCATGGAGAGGGTCCCCTGAGTGTGCGTGAGCCCCTCGGGGAGGGGGTCGGGGATCTCCGCCGGGATCATGTAGCCGGGGCCGCCCGAGCCGTCGCGCTTGGGGTCGCCGCCCTGGATCATGAAGCCGGGCATGGCGCGGTGGAAGATCAAGCCGTCGTAGAAGTTGGGGCTGAACACGCCCTGCTTGTAGGCGCCGTACTGAATCAGGTCGGCGAAGTGCAAGGCCGTGCCGAGGGTCGGCCCGTCGGTGAACAGCTCCGCCCGCATGGGGCCGTGGGTCGTGACGATCCGCACGGCGAGCGCGTCGTTGCCCTCGGCGTCGGGGGTCACGGTGACCTTCACCGGGTCGGCCTGGGCGCTGACCGGCGCCAAGGGCGGCGGCGGCTCGGCCGCGAAGCCCGGGACCTCACTCCAGTCGCGGTTGCGCCCGTAGTGGCCGGTGATCGTGTAGGTCCCCACCGCGAGCGCGGGGAAGGCCATGACCGCCGACGTGCTCTCGCCCGGCTTGAGGGTCACCTTGGGGAAGTCGTCCTTGAGCGCGAGGAAGCCGTCGTTGCGCAGCTCCCCGCGGATCTTCTCCCACACCACCGTGGGCCCGTCGTCGAGCTGGAGGTCCAACGAGCACAGCCGGCGGTCGTCTTCGAGGATCGGGAGCTCGAGCGAAGCGTCCCCGGTGTTGGTGAGCACGAGGGTCACCTCCACGCGCCCGCCGAGCTCGACGCTGGCCGCCTTGGGCTCGCAGGTGAGGGTCACGCTTTGGGCGCTTGCGACGCTCGTCAGCAGGGTCAGCCCGAAAATCAGACCACGCATTACTTCTTGCTCCAGTCGTAGAACCCGCGCCCCGACTTCTTGCCCATGAACCCGCTCTCGACCATGCGGCGCAGGAGCGGGGGCGGGGCGAACTTCGCCTCGCGGAACTCGTCGTAGAGGACCTCGGCGATCGCGAGGGTCGTGTCGAGCCCCACGAAGTCGAGCAGGGTGATCGGGCCCATGGGCATGTTGCAGCCGCCCATCATGCCCGCGTCGATGTCTTCCTTGGTGGCGACGCCCGACTCGAGCAGGCGCACGGCCTCGCAGAGGTAGGGCACGAGCAGCACGTTGATCACGAAGCCCGGGGTGTCCTTGGCGAGGATCGTGTTCTTGCCGAAGCCCTCGACCAGGGCCCGGCCCTCGCTGATCGCCTCGTCGGTGCTCTCGATCCCGCGCACGATCTCGACGAGCTTCATGACCGGCACGGGGTTCATGAAGTGCAGGCCAATGAACCGGCTCGGATCGCCGGTGTGCGGCGCGAGCGAGGAGAGCGGGATCGAGCTGGTGTTCGTGGCCAGGAGCGCCCCGGGCTTCTTGACCTTGGCGATCTCCTGCCAGAGCTGGGCCTTGAGCTCGCGGTTCTCGGTGATCGCCTCGATGATCACGTCGCAGTCCGCGAGGTCCTTGAAGTCGACGGTCGAGGTCAGGCGCCCGAGGGCGGCGTCGCGGTCCTCGGCGCTGAGCTTGCCCTTCGAGACCCCGCGCTCCATGGACGCCTTGAGGCGACCGAGCCCGCGGTCCAGGCACTCCTGGTTGAACTCACGGACCACGGTGGGGTGCCCGGTCCGGATCGCGACCTCGACGATCCCGGCGCCCATGAGCCCACACCCGACGACTCCGATCTTCTTCACGTGCCCTCCCTGCTGGTGGAACGGTGTTCCCTGGCGAAGGGGCGTATCGAACCACACGTCTGGCGAATTCTCCACCCACGGCGGCGAGCCGACGGCTCGGCGCGCCGGGCACAAATCCCGACGGTGGTTGAACCGAGGGCTCCGACGTGGTGGGCTACCTGGGTCCGGCGAAGGCATGGAGGACGCGGTGAAGCGACCGCTGATCACGGCCGAAGACCTGCAGCAGTCTCCCGACATGGTGATCCCCGTCGGGGCGCGGCTGACCCCGCTCGCGCAAGACCTGCTGCGCAAGCGCGGGGCGGTGGTCCGCGGGCGCGGAGCCATGCCCCTCGCCCGCCGCCTGCTGATCGCCAATTGGAAGAGCTACAAGACCGTCGGCGAGGCCTGCGAGTTCGCGCGCGCCCTCGGCGAGCGGGTGCGGCCGCCCACCGCGCTGCAGCTGGTGATCTGCCCGCCGTTCACGGCGCTGGCCACCCTCGGCGAGGCCCTGCGCGGGGTGGCCGAGCTCGGCGCGCAGGACCTCAGCCCCCACGACGAGGGCGCCCACACCGGCGAGGTCGCCGCGCGGCACCTGCTCGACGTCGGCTGCAGCTACGCGCTCGTCGGCCACTCCGAGCGCCGGGCCGCGGGCGAGGGCGACGCCCTCGTGGCCACCAAGCTCGAGCGCGCCCTCGCCGCAGGTCTGCGACCCGTGCTCTGCGTGGGGGAGACCGCCGAGGAGCGGGCGGCGGGCCGCGCCGAAGCGGTGGTCAGCACCCAGCTCGGGCGCGCCCTCGCCAACACGCGCCCCACCGACCTGCCGCGGGTGGTGGTCGCCTACGAGCCGCGCTGGGCGATCGGCAAGGGCGTCACCCCGACCTCCGCCGAGATCGCGGGGATCCTCGGCCACGTGCGTCACAGCCTGCGCCAAATGGCCCCCGAGGTCGCGGAGCGGGTGAGCGTGCTCTATGGGGGCAGCGTGAGCCCCGACAACGCCGGCGAGATCCTCGCGCTCGAGGACTGCAACGGCGCCCTCGTGGGCGGCGCCGCGCTCGACCCCGTGCGCTTCAGCGCGATCCTCGCGGCGGGGAGCTGACGTGACCGCGCCCTACCTCGTCGTCGCCGCGCCCGTACGCGCCGAGCCGCTCGAGGAGGCGGTGGCGGAGCTGGGGGAGGTCATGACCTCACCCGAGCCGGGCGCGGCGCTGCTGGCGCTGCACCAGGGGCTGCGGCCGCGCGCGATCGTGCTCGACGCGACCGGCGCCGCGCTGTCTCCGGTGGAGTTCCTCCGCGGACTGCGCGGGCTGCTCGGGGCCGGGGCGCCGCCCGTGGTCGCGCTCGTCGAGCCCGAAGCCCAGGATCAGCTCGCGCCCCTGCTCAGCGCTGGCGCCGCCGATTCGCTCCTGCTCCCCTTTCGTCGCCTCGACCTCCTCGCGCGAATCCAAGCGCGAGAGCGCTGCCACGAGCCCGGCGAGCCCGCGCCGCGCCAGCTCGACGGCAGCGTGTTCCGCGACGCCAGCAACCGCTCCTCGGTCGAAGACGGCGGGGTGTGCTTCGGCGACCTGCTGGTGGTCGGCGAGCTCTCGCGGGGCGGGATCACGCGCGTGCTCAAGGCGCTGCGCCTTAGCGACGGGAGCCTGGCCGCGGTCAAGGTGCTCGACCCCGCGGTGGCCAAGCAAGACCAGGACTGGTCGCGGCGCTTCGAGCGCGAGCAGAGCACCCTGGCGGGGGTCGAGCACGAGAACCTCGTGAGGATCCGCGCGGCCGGCACCCGCGAGGAGGTGCCCTTCGTCGACATGGACTTCTTCGCCGGCGAGACCCTCGATCAGAAGATCGACCGCGAGGGCAAGCTGCCCCCGGAGCGCGCGCTGGGGATCGCGATCCAGGTCGCCCGCGGGCTCAAGGCGTTGCACGCCAAGGGGGTGATCCACCGCGACGTGAAGCCCGAGAACATCCTGATCGAGCCCAACGGACACGTGCGCGTCAGCGACTACGGGCTGAGCAAGCCCCACGACGACGCGGGGCTGACCCAGGAGGGCGAGATCCTCGGCACGGTGGCGTTCATAGACCCCGACCTGCTCGCGGGCGGGGCGAGCGACTTCGCGGGCGACATGTACGCCCTCGGGGTGACGCTGTTCGAAATGCTCACCGGCAAGGACGCGATCGAGCCGGGCCCGCCGACGAGCATGTTCCGCGAGGCGCTCCAGGGCACGGCCCAGACCCGCGCCATGCAGCACATCGAGGGCAAGCTCAAGCCCGTGGTCTCGCGCATGCTCGCCGTCGACCCCCGCGACCGCTACGCCGACATCGACGCGGCCCTGACCGAGCTCGAGCGCTTGGTACGCTAGGGGTGACACCCCTGCGCCCGGGGATCGTCTCCCCGGCATGAGGACCTACGTGAGTCGCACCCTGATCGTCGGTGACGTGCACGGCTGCCTGGCCGAGCTCGACGCGCTGCTCGTGGAGCTCGAGCCGCGGGCGGGGGACCGCTTCGTGTTCGTGGGCGACCTCGTCGACCGCGGGCCCGACTCGGTGGGGGTCGTGCGCCGTGTGCGCGAGCTCTGCGCGCGCTACCCCGGCAGCGCGTGCGTGGCGGGCAACCATGAGGCCAAGGCGCTGCGGGGCCACGACCGCGGCGTCCCCGGTCGACCCTGGACCGTCGACGCCAGCGACGAGGACTGGGCCTTCCTCGACGCGCTGCCCCTGGTGTGGCGCGACCCCGCGCTCGGGGCGGTCGTCGTGCACGGCGGCTTCTACCCCGCGTTCTTCGAGGTCGAGGGCCCCGTGGGCGACGTGCCCGCCGACTGGCGGCGCAGCAAGACCAAGCGCGCTCAGCGCTTGCAGCGCTTCCTCTACGTGCGCCAGGTCAAGGCCAACGGCAACATGCTGAGCCTCGACCAGTGCGCCCCCGAGCACGACCACTGGACCGACCGTTACGACGGCCGCGAAGGCTTCGCGTTCTTCGGGCACGACCCCCAGCTCGAGCCCGCCGAGCCCCTGGTGACCCCGCACGCGCTCGGGCTCGACACCGGCTGCTGCTTCGGCGGCCGACTGACCGCGGCGGTCGTGAAAGGCGACGCGCGGCGCTACGCCCTCGTCAGCGTCCCGGCCTACGGGAAATACGCCGAGCCCCTGCGGCTGTAGCCCCGCCCGGGCGGGCGTGGGCGGCAGGGGGCAGGGATCCTCGCGAGGCGCGGGCGGCCCCGTTCACGTCGACTGCGCGCAGCGTGCTAGCGTTTGGCCTGCGCCTGCTGCGAAAGGAAGGCTCCCCGTGACCGACGCTCCCTTCGAACTCAGGTCCGTGACGCTGCACAACGGGGTCGAGCTGCCCACGGTGGCCTTCGGCTGCGCCTTCGGCGACTGGGTCGGGGCGACCGAGTTCCAGGGCTTCCTCCCGGAGCAAGCCTGGCGCGCGCTGAGCCTGGCGCTCGACGCGGGCTACCGCGCCTTCGACGGCGCCCACGCCTACGGCACCGAGGGGATCCTCGGCGACCTGCTGGGCCAACGCTTCGCGAGCGGCGAGCTCCAGCGCGAGGACGTGTTCGTCACGACCAAGCTCGCGCACCCCGCCGCGCCGCCCCACATAAACATCTCCCACCTCCGCACCTGGGACGCCGACAAGGTCCCGGACATCGCGCAGCGGCTGCGAGACGACCTCATGCGCTCCCTCGACGACCTGCGCCTGGGCTACGTCGACCTGCTGCTCATGCACTGGCCAGGCCCCTTCGCAAACACCGACGCGGCCTTCGCCCGCCGCGCGCGCCAGACGATCTGGGAGACCTTCGCGGAGCTCTACGAGAAGGGCGCCGCGCGCGCGGTCGGCGTGTCGAACTTCACCGTGGGCCACCTGCGGCAGCTCCTCGAGGACGTGCCCGGGCTCAGGCCCATGGTCAACCAGGTCGAGGTGCACCCCTACTGCCGCGCCCCGGAGCTGGAGGCCTTCTGCCGCGAGCAGGAGATCGCGGTCACGGCCTACGCCCCCTTCGCCAGCGGCGCGTTCGGGCTGCTGCAGGACCCGACCCTGGTCTCCCTGGCCAAGGCCCACGGCGTCAGTGTGGGCCAGCTCGTGCTCCGCTGGCACCTCCAGCGCGGCCGCACGGTCCTCCCCAAGTCCTCGAACGAGACGCGCATGCGGCAAAACCGCGACCTGTTCGGGGTCTCCCTGAGCGAGGAGGAGCTCCAAACGATCGACGCCCTCGGCGCAGGCGAGACCCGCCGCAGCTGCCCCGACCCCGCCGCCGTGCTCTGACCCCGCCTACGCTCGCTCCGCCCGCCCTCGCGCTCCGGCGCCCCCAAAGCGGGCGTAGAGCGCGGGCAAGACGAGGAGGGTCAGGAGCGTCGAGGTCACGAGCCCGCCGATCACGACCGTCGCGAGGGGGCGCTGAACCTCGGCGCCGGCGGACGTGGCGAAGGCCATGGGCACGAAGCCAAAGGACGCGACCAGGGCCGTCATGAGCACCGGGCGCAGCCTCGTGCGGGCCGCCTCCTTGGCCGCCGCCGCCGCAGGCTGACCCGTGGCGCGCAGCTGCACCGCGGAGGAGATCAAGACCACGCCGTTGAGCACCGCGATCCCGAACAGGGCGATGAACCCGACCCCCGCCGAGATCGAGAACGGGTAGCCGCGCAGCGCGAGCGCGACCACGCCACCGGTCACCGCCAGGGGCACGTTGAGGTAGATCAGCGTCGCCAGCCGCAGCGAGCCGAAGGTGCTGTAGAGCAAGACGAAGATCAGGAGCAGCGCGAGCGGGACGAGCAGTGAGAGCCGCGCCGAGGCCTCCTGCAGGTTCTCGAACTGGCCGCCCCACTCGATCGTCCAGCCGGTGGGGAGCTGCACCTCGCGCGCCACCGCGGCCTGGGCATCGGCCACGGTCGAGGCCAGGTCGCGCCCGCGCACGTTGGCCTCGACCGTGATCCGGCGGCTGATCCGCTCGCGGCTGATCTGCGCGGGCCCGGACTCGAGGCGCAGATCCACGAGCTGGCTCAGGGGAACCTGCGCCGGCGGGCCGTCGCCGGCAGGCCCGGCGACGCGCAGGTCGCGCAGCCGTTCCAGTGTGCTCCGCACCTCACCGCCGAAGCGCACCTGGAGCTGGAAGCGCTGCTGCCCCTCGACCACGGTCCCCGCGGACCGCCCTCCGATCGTCTCGATCACGTCGAGCACGTCCTCGGCGTTGATCCCCAGGCGCGCGATCGCGTCGCGCTTGAGGCGCAAGCGCAGGGTCGGCAGGCCGACCGTCTGCTCGGCCTTGGCCTCCTCGATCCCGGGGACCTCGCCGATCGCCGCGACCA
The DNA here is from genome assembly GCA_020425635.1 of Planctomycetota bacterium. GTDB lineage: Bacteria > Planctomycetota > J058 > J058 > J058 > JAGQRJ01. Next base: position 10,036 of record JAGQRJ010000603.1, read on the forward strand.
CGAGGTCTGCGACGCGCTTCATGTGCTCGATGTCGTCGCCGTAGATCTTGATCCCAATGTCCGAGCGCACGCCGCTGATCAGCTCGGAGACACGCAGCTCGATCGGCTGCGAGTAGCTGAACATGACCCCTGGGAAGCGTCCCTCGAGCGTCGCGTCGATCGCGCTCAGGAGCTCCGGCTTGGAGCCGAAGCGCCACGTCTGCGGGGGCTCGAGGATCAGGTAGGTGTCGCTGATCTCCACCCCCATGGGGTCGGTGGCGATCTCCGGTCGCCCGGTGCGAGACACGATCGTACGGATCTCGGGGAAGGCCTGCTTGAGCTCTCGCTCGACCCGCAAGCTGACCTCGTTCGACTCCTCGAGCGAAATGCTCGGGATCCGCCAGATCTGCAGCGCGATGGCTCCCTCGTCGAGCCGGGGAATGAACTCCGCGCCGAGGAAGGGCGCGATCCCGATCCCGGAGAGGAACAGGGCCGTCGCCACGACGCCAGTGCGCAGCGGCCGACCGAGGGTCGCCTGCAAGACCGGGGCGTAGGCGCGCTTCGCCAGGCGAAACAGCGCGGGCTCACGCTCGCTCACGCGGCGCAAGAACAGGCTCGCGAGCACGGGCATGAGGGTCAGCGAGCAGATCAGTGAGCCCGCCAGGGCGAACACGACGGTCAACGCCATGGGCCGAAACATCTTGCCCTCGACTCCGCGCAGCCCGAGCAGCGGGAGGTAGACGAGCATGATGATCCCCACCGCGAACACCACCGGTCTGGCGACCTCGTGGCAGGCCCGGCGGACCTTCTCCAGATGCGGGGTGTCGAGGTCGTCCCGGTGGTGGTGCAGCGAGCGAATCACGTTCTCGATCAAGACCACCGAGCCGTCCACGATCAGCCCAAAGTCGATCGCTCCGAGGGACATGAGGTTCCCTGACAGTCCGGCCCAGGCCATGCCCGTGAACGCGATCAACATCGAGAGCGGGATCGCGCTCGCCACGATCAGCCCGCCGCGCAGGCTCCCGAGCAGCAGGAGCAGCACGACCACGACCAGCACGCCGCCCTCGCAGAGGTTCTTGGCGACGGTCGAGATCGTCCGGTCGACGAGCTCGGTGCGGTCGTAGAAGGTGTCGAGGCTGACCCCCGCAGGCAGTGTGCGCTCGAGCTCCTCGATCTTGCGGTGCACGTCTCGGGAGACGGTGCGGGAGTTGGCCCCCAGGAGCATCATCACGATCCCGACCACGGCCTCTCGCTCGCCGTCGCGGGTCACCGCCCCCTGGCGGAGCATGGGCGCGAACTCCACCTCGCCGAGGTTGCGCACGTAGACCGGGGTCCCCCGCGCGTGCCCGACCACGACGTCGGCGAGGGCCGAGAGGTCGCCGACCAGGCCCTCCCCGCGAATCAGATACTGCTCGCCCGCGTGCTCGATGTAGCCCCCGCCCACGTTCTTGTTGTTGCGCTCGAGCGCTTCGAACACGTGGGTGAGCGGGATCCCGTAGGAGACGAGCTTGTCGGGGTCGAGGGTCACCTGGTAGGTCTTGAGCTCGCCACCGAAGGCGTTGACCTCGACCACCCCCGCCACCGAGCGCAGCTGAGGGTTCACGTACCAGTCGAGCACCGTGCGCAGCTCCATGGGGGTGTAGCCCTCGCCGCGGACCTCGAACTGGTAGATCTCGCCCAGCCCGGAGGAGATCGGCCCCATGGCCGGCTCGCCGTAGCCGGCGGGGATCTGCTCGCGGGCTACGACCAGGCGCTCGGCGATCAGCTGCCGCGCCCAGTAGATGTCGCAGCCCTCCTCGAACACGACCGTCACCGCCGAGAGCCCGAACTTGCTGACCGAGCGGATCTCTTCCACCCGCGGGAGGCCGCTCATGGAGGTCTCGACCGGGAAGGTGATGAAGCGCTCGACCTCTTCCGGGGCGAGCCCCGGGCTGTTGGTCAAGACCTGCACCTGGACGTTGGTCACGTCGGGGACCGCGTCGATCGGCAGCGTCTGGAGCGAGCGCAGCCCCAAGAGCACGATGAGCAGCCACAGGACCACGACGAGGAAGCGGTTGTCGAGGGAGAGATCGACGACTCGGTTGATCACGCGTGGCTCCTAATGGCTGTGCCCGCCGCCGAGCTCGCCCTGACGAGCCGCCGACTTGAGCGTGAACGTGCCCTCGACGACCACACGCGCCCCGGCCTCGATGCCGCTCAGGACCTCGACCCGATCGCCGCCGCGGGCCCCGAGCTCGACGCGGCGACGCACGAAGCGCTGCCGCGGCCCGCCTTCGTCGTGGTCGTCGTGCCCCGCTTCGTGCCCGTCGTGCGTTTCATGTTCCTCGTGCGCTTCGTGCTCCTCCGCGGTCTCGAGCGCGAGGAACACGAAGCTCAGCTCCCCCTCGTGCACGATCGCGCGCTCGGGCAGGCTCACCGCCGCCTGGTGCTCGGTGAGCACCAGCTCGACCGTCCCGAACAGGCCCGGACGCAGGGGGAAGAGCTCGCTCCAGCCCGGGATCGGCTCATTGGGCAGCTCGATTCGGACCTCGCAGGCACGGCTCGCGGGGTCGACCTTGTAGTCGACGAAGGTGACCTCGCCCTTCAGGGTGACTCCCGGGAAGGCGTCCAGCTGCACCTCGGCCCGCTGCCCGCGCTCGACGTGGCGCAGGTCGCGCTCGTAGACCGACGCCATGATCCACACCCGACTCAGGTCTTGGATCAGGAACAGCTTGCTCGAGGTCTCGACGTACTCGTTCTCGGTGATGTCCCGGGCCACGATCAGGCCGCTGCGCGGCGCTCGCAGGGGGTAACGCCCGTGCCCGTGTTCCTCGTCGCGGTCGAGCCTCGCGAGGTCGTCGCTCGTGAGCCCGAGGATCTTCAAGCGCTCCTCGGCGGTGTGCAGCTGGATCTCCCGCTGCTCGAGCGCGGCGCGCAGGCTCAGGACGCGCGTGTCGCGCTCGAGCTTGGCCTGCGCCAGGGCCTTCTCTGCCTCGTAGTACGGCCGCAGGGTCGTGAGCTGCTGTTCCTTGAGCCGCTCTTCACGGGCGAAGATCGTCTGCGCGACCTCGACCCCGCGCTCGAGGAGCAGGGCCTCTTGTTCGAGCAGGCGCTGTCCGGCCTCCAGTGACGCGCGGGCCTCCATGTAGCTGCTCGCCGCCTGGCCGAGTTCGGTGCTCTCGAGCTCGCACAAGACCTCGCCGGCTTCGACCCGATCTCCGAGGCGCTTGCGAATGCTGCGCACGAGCCCCGGAACCTTGGGGGTCAGGTGCGCCTGGGTGTCGAGGTTCTCGTGCACGACGGCGGTCAAGCGCAGGCGCTCGAGGATCGCGCCTGGCTGGGCGAGGACCGTGCGGATCCCCGCGCCCTCGACCTGCTCGTGGGTCAGCGTGACCTCGTCGGAGCTCGCCCCGGGAGGACCGTGATCGTGCCCCGAGTGGCCCCCGCCTGGGGCGTCACCCCCGCACCCGGAGAGGGCGACTGCGAGGGCGACCTGCGCGACTCCGAGGCCGGGGATCGAGGGACGACGCGGGCGGGCGGAGCGCTTCATTCGGGGACCTCCGAGTCGGAGTCGCGGGGCTGAGGGAGCGGGGTGCGGGCGGCGGGCAAGAGCCGACCGCACGCGCTGTCGAGTCGAATCTGGGCTGCGGCCCAGCTCTGGCGAGCGTTGAGCAGCCGGGTCTGGGTGTCGAGCACCTGGCGCTGGGCGGTGAGGATCCCGAGCGGGGTCACCTCGCGGGCGGCGAAGGCGAGCTCGGTGAGCCTGAGGGTCTCCTCGGTCTGCGGGCCGAGGGTCGCCTCGAACACCTCGAGCACCGCCCGCGCCTGCTCGAGCTGGGCCAGGGCCGCGTGCACCTCGGCGCGGGCTGTGTGCAACCCGGCCCGCACCGCCGCCCGGGCGACCTCGCGGCGTCGAAGCGCGGTCTCGATCGCGGGCTGATTGAAGCGGGTGAAGAGCGGGAGCTGCAGGGAGAAGCTGGTCCCGATCCCGAGCTGCGGCCACTGCAGCGCGACCTGAAGCCGCAGCTGCTCCTCGGCGGCCCGGTGCTCGGCGAGCAAGCCCTGCAGGTCGGGTCGCCGGTCGAGCGAGGCGCGCACGAGCTGCTGCGGGTCTTCGACGGCGGCCTCCGCGCGCCGAGCGAGCTGATCCAGCGTGTCCTGGGGCTCCCAGTCTGCGCTGGGGGGCAGGCCCAGCTGGGCGTTCAGCGCCTGCTGCGCGAGGGTCTCCTGCACGCGCGCTCCGAGCTCGTCGGCGCGCACGTTTCCCGCCGCGACTCGCGCCAGCCCAGCCTCCAGAGCCGTCGCCGCCCCGGCGCGCTGCGCGCCCTCGAAGTAGTCCAGGGCGCGCTGGGCGATCTGATCCAGGCGCTCGAGCTGCTGCCGACGGGCGCGGGCCACGAGCACGCCCAGGTAGCCGAGGTAGACCTCGCGCACGAGCGTCCACTCCGCGCCCGCGAGGTCCGCGCCGGCCGCCTGGATCCGCGCCCCCGCCACCCCCTGTTGGGCGTCGAGCTCGCCCGGGCGCGGCACCTGCCAGGTCAGGCTGAACCCGGAGAGCCACGCTGGATTCTCGAGCTTGCCGTCGACCACCGCCCCCGAGGCCGCGTCCATGGCGCTCCAGCCGATCACTGGATCCTCGAGCAGCCCCGCCTGTACGAGGCGCGCCTCGGCGACCCCGACCTCGGCGCGGAGCCTCACCAGCCGGGGGTTGAAGCGCACGGCGACCGCGCAGGCCTCGCGCACGGTCAACCCGTCGCGGACCTCGAAGTCGGTGACCACAGGGGCCACGTCGCTCACGCCGAGCTCGCGGAGGCTCAGCGCTTCGAGCGCTCGCAACAGCTCGAGCGGCTCCGCGGGGTCGGGTTCGTAGGAGGTGCAGCCGAGCAGCACCAGCAGCGCTGCAGACACGACGCGTTTCATGGCGAGATCCTCCGCGGACGGCGCGCGCGAGCGCGCTGTCCTGGGGCCAGCGAGAGCAAACGTAGACGTAAGGCCTTGGTCCGCGGCGGACACGGGGTCCGCAGCTCGCAGGGACGCAGCCACCCTGGGGGGGCCGCGTGCTGCGGTCGTGGAGGTCGACCCAAGCCGGGGGCCTGCGCGCGGCGCGCTCACACCTCGAGCGTCAGGTCACCCGTGTTGGGCCAGTCGCAGGAGCTCGCCTAGCAGCGAAAGACGACGGTGCGCAGCGCCGCCAAGCGCGCGGCCCCTGGGGCCGGTCCGCCGACAGGCGCTCGCGCAGGCGAGACGCGCTGAACCTGGGCCTGCGAGGGCACCCCCGGCTGCAGCCGCGGCGGGAAGTCCCAGTGCAGGGGCTCGTCCTCGCGCTGGAGCGAGACGACCAAGCCTTCGTCCTCGCAGCCACCGCAGCCGTCGGCGAGCTGACGCACCTCGGAGGCTTGGCTGACCTCCCCCGAGTCGGCCGCGCAGCACGGGGTGAACCCCAGCTCGACCGCGCGCGCGCCGTCGGCCTCTTGACACACCACCAACGCAGGCGTGAACAGCGCGAGGAGCAGCTGCGGCAAGATTGCGCAGAGGATCGTCCACCGACGTAAGGAGCGCTTCACCCCCCAGGGGTAGCACAAAGTCGAGTCCCCGAACAAGGGCAAGCCCGACGCACAGCTGCTCACCCCTGCGCCTGCTCTTGCGCAGCCCGGTCCTCGGCGACGGCCTTGTCGCGGCGCAGGCGATCGAGGGGCCAGCCGATCAGGAACCCGGCGGCCCCGTAGACCAACGCGTAGGCCAGCGGTCCGATCGCCATGCTGTAGAAGCCCGTGACCTGGCCCTCCCCCCACTGCATCAGGGACTTCGCCGCGAAGTCCACCGCGCCCTTGAGCAGCGCGAGGGCCTTGAGCGGAAGCAGGAGCAGCTCGGCCTGCTCGGGGGTCAGGACCTCGCCGACCCAGAGCAGGAGCGGCGCCCACATGAACCAGAACCCGCAGCGCCGCCGCCAGCGCAGCTGGCTGGCGTTCTTCAGGCCCTTGGACCAGCGGTAGAGCCGCCAGGCCCCGTAGAGCAGCGCGACGTAGACGAGGAGCTCGGCGAAGAAGGACACGCGTCTACTGCTTCTTGGCGCCCGAGTCCTTGAGCAGCTTCCCCAGGGCAGGGCCGACCCCCGCCGCGGTGTCGAGGTCGGTCCAGAAGGTCCCCTCGCCCGTCTCGACCAGGCGCACCTGCAGGTCCTCGGGGAGCGACTCCGCGAAGGCGTAGCGCGCGAAGGCCTTGGAGTCGCCGTTGAACGCCCCGACCTTGAGCGCGAAGCGTCCGGCCCGGGCCTCACCCTGCATACGGGTCACCTCGGCCTTGGCCTTGCCCAGGAGCTCGGTGCGCTGGGCGTCGAGCTTGGCGATCGCCTGCTGCTTCTCCGCGACGAGGCGCCGGGTCTCGGCGTGGATCTCCTCGATCGTGCGGTCGGTCTCCGCCGCGATCTGCTGCACGAGGGCCTTGGTCTCGGCCTTGACCTCTTGCCGCCGCTGCTCGATCAGGCGCTCCTCGCGCTCGAGGGCCGCGGCGCTGCGCCGCGTCTCTTCCTGCACCTTGGCGGTGCGCTCCTTCTCCTTGGCGACGAAGGACTGCCGGATCGGCACGAGCAGGTTGTCGGGGATCGAGATCTGGCGAATGTAGGCCGAGTGCACCTCGACGTGCTTCTCCCGGCACTTCTCGACCAGGCGCTGCGTGAAGGCCGATTGGATCTGCTCGCGCCCCTCGCCGAGGAGGAACTCCTTGGCGCCGTAGCGCGAGCCCTCGAGCCGCCCGATCGAGCGCGACTGCGCGATCAGCACCTTCTGCTCGATCTCGGTGCGCGCGCCGAACTCGTCGATCACCATGGCCACGCTCTCGGGCTTGAGCTCCCACTCCACCGTGGCGTCGAGGCTGATCCCGAAGGCGTCCTTGGAGGGGAACTTGATCTGGTCGGCGTCGAGGAACGAGATCTGGTTCAACCCCACCTCGACCTCGCGCACGCGGTATTCGTAGGGGTTGAGGTAGTAGATCCCGGGCTGCAGGACCTCCCGCAGAATGCCCTTCTCCCCGGGCTGCGCGAAGCGGCCCTGGGGCAGGGTGCCCACCATGCGCGTCACGAAGCCCACGAACCCAGGCCGGATCACCGTCGCGTCGGCGATCTCGACGTCGTAGGCGTAGGGGTTCAGCCGGTGACGCCCGGGGGGCAAGACCTCGCGCAGCACACCGCGCTCGCCCGGGTCGGCCAGGATCCGCCCTTCGGGGAGCGGGGTCCCGACCTTCGAGCGCACGACGCCGATCTGCAAGGGGCGGATCTCCATGTTGAGCTCCGCCAGGTTGCGGACCTCGACCTCGTAGAAGAAGGGCAACACGAGGTGCCGGCCCTCGCCGAGGACGTCGGCCAGGGGACCCTTTTGCCCCGGCTGGGCGATCAGCTCACCCGGAGGGAGCTCGGTCCCCGACTTGGAGATCACGACCATGACCTCGCCCGGCTGCACGTAGTGGAACAGCGAGTTCCAGGCAGCGATCACCACGATCAACACGACGACGACGAGCGAGCCGACGGCGATCGCGGTCGCCCGCAGGCGCTCCAACGCTGGGGAAGCCATGGCTACTCTCCCTCCGGGGTCACGTCGGGCCCCGAGTCCAAGAGGTCATTGAAGATCTTGCCGAAGGGCCCCTCGGGGTCGGCGAACACGGTCCGCACGCTCGGCGCCAGGCGCTGGGCGTAGGTGTAGGCGGCGAAGCCCGCGGGCGTCTTGAAGGCCGCGACCGAGGTCCGCAGCGCCTCGGCCTCGGCCACGTTGTTGGCCACGATCACCGAGGCCTCGGCCTGGCCGCGCGCGAGGATCGCCTCGGCCTGCAGCCTGGACGCGCGCAGGTCTGCCTCGGCGACCTTGAGCAGCTTCTCTTGCTCGATCAAGCCGACGCGCTGTTGGTTCTCCGCGTCGATCTTGGCCTTCTTCATTTCGGTCTCGGCCAGGACCCGCGAGGTCTCCTGCTCGACGAGGGCCGTCTCGCGGGCGAGGCTCTGCTCGGCTTTCGCCTGCTCGAGCTGGATCTTGTTGCGCGCGAGCTCCTCCTTGGCGACCTCGCGATCGCGGATCGGCCCGGCGATGTCCTGAGGGGGCTCGATGTCGTTGACCAGCACGCTGCGAATGATGATCCCCTGCCTGCTGCACACCGCCTTGAGGCTGTCCTCGATCGTGGTCTGGAACACCGTGCGCGACTCGCCCGAGATGTAGTTCGCGGCGGGGTACTTCGAGCCCGCGATCCGGGCGTTGCCACGCAGGGCGGGGATCAGCGCCTTGTAGAGGATCTCGTCGAGCAGGGTCGACGGGTCTCCGGTGCCGATCCGCACGAACACGTCGGAGGCCCGCTCGGGGTCGATCGACCACTCGACGGTCAGGTGGACCTCGATCTCGAAGCCGTCCGAGCTGGGGAAGTGGACCGGGTTGAGCGCCTTCCCGCGCTGCTCGTCGGACTGACTGCTGTCGGGGCGATCGGAGAACTCCAGGCGCTGGGAGCGCATGTCGACGGGGTAGACCGTGACCGCGTAGGGGTTGAGGTAGTGCGCGCCCTGCCCGAGCACCTCGCGCTGGACCCCGCGCTCGCCCGGGTTCACGAGGTAGGTGTTCGGGACCTCGGGCACCTTGCCGACCCGGTTGCACACGACGCCGACGAAGCCCGCGCGGATCTCGATCGCGGGGAACTTCTCGATCCCGTAGGCGTAGGGGTTGATCCCGTACGACCCCGACTTGAGCACCTCGCCCACGATCCCCTTGAAGTCGCTGTCCTTGGCCACGAGCAGGGTGTCGCTGAGGTTCGGCGGCGAGTCGCCGTAGACCCGGGTCAGGACGCCGACCTCCCCTTTGTCCACGTCGACGAGGGGGGTGAACTCCCAGTCCCAGAAGAACGGGTTGCGCCAGTGGCGCCCGGTCTTGAGCACCTCGAGCTGGATCCCCTTCTCGCCCGGCTTGCGCGCGAGGATCTGCCCCGAGGGGAGGTTGTCGCCGGTCTTGGCGATCAGCACCGCCACCTGGCCCGAGGGGACCTCGATCCGGCAGAAGAACCACTGGAAGATCCCGTAGGCGACCACCAGGCCCACCACCAGGACCACCCCGGCCATGGCCAGGGACTTCTTGGGCTGCTCGCTCTCCGCGGCCAGCAGGCCTTCGACGTCTCGCCCGGGGTCGTCCCCGCTTGGCTCGTCGTGCGACTCCGACATACGCGCCTCCACGAGGCCGACCCTACCCGGAATCCGCCGGGTGTGCGTTCCGTGAACGCCCGCCGTTTGGAACGGGGTCCGGCCGCCCCCTGCCTCTGTCCCGG